>PUNB01000086.1 GCA_003552565.1 Lentisphaerota bacterium | reverse complement strand
GGCAGATGGCCGCGCTGCTTCGTGCCCTGTATGAAGGGGCGTTCAACATCTTCGAGACCCCGATGCGCTGGCTGCAATACAGCCTTGGCGCGCATCGCATGGCCTGGGTCTTTCTGTTGCCCACCCTGCTGATCTTCGGGTTGTTCACCTATCTGCCGATCCTGCTGAACGCCTGGCGGCGCAACCTCATCGAACCGCCGCAACACTTCCCCACGTACTACAAGGGCCGCTGGATAGGCGGCGCGCGGGTCTTTGACACGATGCACGCGGTCCCGTGCTCGAATGGGCTCGGCATGGTCTCCCTGCGTGACGCGTGCGAAGCCTATGGAATCGAAGGCGCGAAGGCCACGGAGTGGAACGGCGCACCCATGGACGGCAGCCGCGTCTCCGAAGTCTTCGAGGCCGGGGAGTGGGACCTTCTGTTGTCGTACTGCGTCGAAGACGTTACCGCACAGACGTTGCTCTACTACCGTCTGACCTGCGGGGACACCTGGGGCACATTCGACCGGCACAGCGACCTGGCCGAGCAGGTGCTTGAAATCCAGCAGGCGACCGGCCTGAGCGACGGGGCCCGTGCCATCGCGATCCTGAAGCTGCTCGAAGCGAACGGGCTGCTGCCGAGGGGGGCCGCGGCATGAGTCTCCAAGGAAAGCCTTTACGTTTCGCGCCTGAAGACGAACGCGCAGGGCGCAGGGTCTTGGTCTACGTGGCCGGCCCTTATCGCGCAAGTAACGCGTGGGAAGTCGAGCAGAACGTGCGTGCGGCGGAAGCGCACTCCTTGAAAGTGTGGGAGGCCGGCGGCGTTCCTGTTTGCCCACACACGATGACCCGATACTTCGACGGCGCTCTCCCCGACGATACCTTCCTGAACGGGCTCATCGAGCTGATGTTGCGCTGCGATTTGGTCTACGTCTTACCTGGCTGGCGGAAGTCGGAGGGAACAAAAGCCGAGATCGCCGAGGCGGACCAAGCGTTAATCCCGGTGCTCTTCAACTTCGATGAGCTTTGCGAGTCCCTCAACCGGTTGAACGAACCCGCGCTCGGGATTCGTGCTCGTGGACGGCGCCGAGAGCATGGGGAAGAAGGACCGGGCCGCGTTGGCCCAGGCGGCGCACGATCTCGGGCTGCAGTTGATTATGACTTTCGTCGATGAAAGTGCGCGGCCTTCCGATGCGGTGACCGTAATGAACGAAGGCGCGGCGCTGTAAGCCGCTCACCAAGGAGCACTCAACGTATGGACACACGGACGGAATTCCGGGACACCGTGAAGAAGCTGCTCGACGAAGCGCCGGGCTTCTATCTGAGCGAAGACAACGAGCAGCAACCCATGGGCTACGTCGCCACGAGCGACATGGCCGACCGAATCATGAACCTGGCCGAGAACTACTTCGAAGCGCCGGAAGGCCTGGTCGAGGTGCGCGCGAACATTGAGAAGGTGGTATTCAAGCCTGGTAAGGACATCGAGATCGCCGTCAGCGCGTTGAACACGCCGCAGAACCGCATGACCTTGAGCGGCCTGGAAAGCTACGCGGTGACGTTGCGCGGTTGCCAGCTTGAAATCCCGATGGACACGCCGAAAGAAGACGACGGCGGGGAGGCCGAGGAAGACCCCGACCAAGCGGAGCTGGAAGGCTGGGAAGATGGGGACGCGGAAGATGGCGCCGAGACCGAGGAGTTGGAGACGGCCGGCGTCGAATAAGCTCAGCTACTACCCGGCGTTTGTCAACCAATGAGCAGAGCACAACAAAGCGCCGGGTTTAGCCGCCATGGCGGGACCCTGGGGCGGTTATCCCTGGGGTCCGCGCCGTGGAATCAGCGGAAGGTTGCGTCTATGCCTTGTGACTATGGGGACTATCCGGCGAACTGGCCGGAGATACGAGAGCGGATACGCGCGCGCTCGCAGGACCGTTGCGAATGGTGTGGGGTTCGCAATAGGCAATACCGGCTCGGCCATCGCGGCCGGTTTACGCGCGTTGTGTTGACTGTGGCCCACCTGGATCATGACCTGAGCAACAATGACGGCATGGACCGTGGCCGGCATTGCTTACCACTTGGCCAGGCTAACCTGGTCCATCTCTGCCAGCGCTGCCATCTAGGCCATGACGCGAAACAGCATGCGTCAACACGGCGCAAGAACCAAGACGAAGCCGCAGGACAGGGGGTGTTGTTTTGAGTATGCGGTTATTCGTGGACCCTGAGCTTAAGAAGCTGATTCCACCCTTGAGTGATACCGAACGGGAGCAACTCCGGGAGAATATCAAGGCTGAGGGTTGCCGTGACGCTATCGTGGTTTGGGGTCAGATCATCGTCGATGGTCACAACCGATACGCGATCTGCAAGGAGTTGGGTATACCGTTCGAGGTTGTCGAGCGTGAGTTCGCTGACAAGGAAGAAGCAAAAGACTGGATCGACGCAAATCAGCTTGGCCGCCGCAACCTTACCCCGGACGCATTCAAGTACTTGCTCGGCAGGCGGTATAACCGGGCGAAGAAGAATCAAGGCGGTACTGGCGCAAACCAATACAAGTCGCAGACGCATCAAAATGATGCGTCTGCCGGCCACGCAACCGCTGACCGCCTGGCGAAGAAGCACGGCGTGTCCCGGCCTACCGTCGAGCGCGCGGGTAAGTTCGCACCCGCCTTTCTGACCCCGCCGTGTGTTTAAGCTGTGTTTAAGCGCCTGAAAAGGCGAAGGGGCTACGGCGACCGCTATGCCGTAACCCCTTGCGTTTCAGTGCTTTATATGGTGGAGGAGAAGGGACTCGAACCCTCGACCTCTGCGATGCGAACGCGTTTTTTCCTTAAACAAGCAGTAATCGCGCGAAACTCCCGGAAATTCTAACCCCTTTGATAGACCGTGTTTACAGGCCATTTGTGAATTTCTGCTTGACTACCGCCGTCTACCGTTGTAGAATGCTTTTGTGTTTAAGCTGTGTTTAAGCTCGATGGGAGACGCCAATGGACGCCAAGCTGACCAACCGGGTAGTAGCCAACGCCAAGCCCGCGGAAAAGCCATTCAACATCAACGATACGGAGTTGAAAGGCTTCCT
>PUNB01000124.1 GCA_003552565.1 Lentisphaerota bacterium | reverse complement strand
TTCGCGCCGAGCCAGTAGATCTGGTCGTGCGCGCCTTTACGCAGGAGCAGTTTTTCGGCTCTTTCCTGGCGCCATTCCAGAGAACCTTCCGTGCCGAAGATTTGGAAGCCGTTATCATTTTTATAGCCGACCGCGATTTGGGTGGCCGTAATCAGAGCCGTGGCTCCGTTGCTCAATTGAGCGGTGACATTAAAATCGTCATCCAGTCTACGCCCCTGAACAAAGGTATTGAGCCTGGCGGAAAGCTGTTCAACCCGCAAACCCGTGGTCCAGGTGGCGGCGACCATGGCGTGAGTGCCGATATCGCCGCCGCAATTGGAGATGCCTGCTTGCTCGGGATCGGTACGCCACCCCGCCTGCTGAACTCCGGTATTCTCCAATTTTTCAGCCAGCCAGCCTTGCGTGTACCATGATACGACCTTGCGAATGTCGCCGATCTCCCCGCCGGCAATCAGCTCCCTGGCGAACATCATCATCGGACGGCCGGTGCAGGTGTGCGCCAGAACCAGAGGTGTCCCGGTGGTTTCCTGAAGCCGGGTTAATTCTTCGGCTTCGTCCACAGTCAAGGTCATAGGTTTTTCACACAGAACCGGCAGACCGGCCTCCAGACATGCTTTGGCCGGGGCGAAATGTTGATGATTAGGGGTGACGATAGTGGCGTAATCCAATTCCAGCCTGCCTTGCTGATAGGCATCAATCATACTCCTGAAATCCGGATAGCCCTGGATGCCCCACTCTTCAGCCGCTTTCATGGCCGGTTCCGGTGAGCTGCGCAATGCTCCGGCCACTACTTCGCGAGTGGCATCAAAGGAAATAGCTTGGCGATGAACCTGGCCGTGGGAATTCCCCGCCCCGCCGCCGATCATCCCGACGTTAAGTTTTTTCATTTCAGATCATTACTTGTTTATTGCTTAGCCTTAGTCCGGATAATCCACGGGCCGTATGCTGTTAACGGCGGAGGCCCGCCGTCTCCAGGAAGACCAATGGAGGTGCCCGGCCTCTGGCGGTTTGTTAACGGCGGAGGCCAGCCGTCCCTGATTAATTCGTGCGAATTCGGCCATGCGTTTTTTGTTCTGAACAGAAGTTAACGAAGGGAACAAAGGAAAGGAAAATTTCGTTATCTTTGTTTTCTTCTGTAAAAATTGGCGAAAAGTTTAGTTCACATTAACACCCCCCAAAATCGAACTCTATCTGGTCGGGGTCATAATGAAAACCTTTTCGTTCGCCGCTAACTTTTTGAGCCCCTCTCCCGCGGCTGCCAGTTCGAGACTCACGGAAGTCATGAAGCTGTCGGTTGAACTCAGCATCCGCCTCCTCTTCCGCGCGCGCCAGGTCCTCCAGCCCTTCCAGAAAATCTTCCATCTCCTCCAGTTCCTCCTTGATGGCGGTTTTATCCTGCTTCAGATGCCGCCAATATTTTTTCAGCACACTGTCGGCTTTATCCTTTGACCACCGAGCGAATCCCCAGGCCTCATCCTGCCGAGCCTTTCTGATTAATTTACGCAGGGAAGCTCGCGCCTGTTTATATTCCTCCGTCATCATCTGAACATGACTGACCGGCGTGCTGTGACTGATACCGTTCTGGGCGATATCGGTCTTCGCCCGCAAGAATTCCAGTCTCTCCAAGTCCTCCTGCTGATACGCCTCCTGCACCTGATGCCATATTTCCAGTTCTTCATTCGTCGCGCCTCCTTCCGCGTCTGGATGGAGCCGACGGCATACCTCCCGGTAGACGGCTTTCAGCTTACGCTTCTTGGCGCCTTGTTGACGCCGTCGGGCTGGCGCTTTCTCCTTTGCCGTCCGCGCTTCATCCTGACCATCCCGCCAGCCGAAGAAAAAACGCTTGAATTCTTCCTCGAAATCCCGAAAGTCCTCATAGAACTCATCATCATCAAACGGATCTTCGTCAAAATAAGCAAACGGGTCTTCGACATCATCGTCTTCGAGATCATCGTCTTCGAAGTTCTCATGAAATTTGTCCTTCATCTCCGTCTCGCCGTTTTTAATCCTTTTATAAGACTCGTGCATACTGCTGCCGCTGAGGTGTGATTCAAGGATTATCCGGTTGCACAAACTATTTTTCTCCCTGTGCCGTTCCCGCAGTTCCCTGATGGCGGTCAATTCCGCCCCCAGCTGAGCATGAATCCATCGATCAAACGCCGGTTTGTCCTGCTGTTCATAAACATCGAGTTCCTGACGGGCTTTTTGATAAGTGGTTCGCGCCCGTTTACACTGTGATATGTATTTCTTGCGCACTTGGGCTGAATCCACAAGAACCATGGCAGTGCATTTGTTTTTTAATGTTACTCCCTGCCTCTTAACCGATGCTTTGCGGCGGGCGAGTTTGCGTTTTCTGCCTTTACCTTTTCTTTTGTTAACCATAAGCAGTGAATCTTCCTGTTGCAATTAATAATTTCATCAATAGGAAATTACTATAATTTACCAATCTTTTAATGAAACCACTAGGTCGAATAATCCACGAACCAATTCCGCCTAGACCCCATGCGAAAAGGGTAGTGAGCGGAATTAGTGTTGCCGAGAACCTTGCACCTGCGACTGGCGCTTTACAAAAAAGTGCATTTCCTGTTTGCATCAGGGCGGATTCAGAAACACCGCTTCGGCTGCAACTAGCAATCACAAACGCCGGTGACCGTGCCGGATCGGAAGTTGTACAGGTGTATTTCGGCAAAACAGACAGTGCTGTGACCAGACCGGTCAAGCAATTAGTCGCATTTAACAAAATTTCGTTGGCTGCTGGAAAAACAAAGCGGATCACCACACTAGTGTCGTGTCACGCTCCAAAAGTTACATTGGATGGGACTATTTTGGATGCAGAAAAGTTTTGACCAAGCGTGTGCATACCATAACGGTCTGTGCATGATTGGTCGGAGCTTGTCTGCGCCAAAAGAGTCCCACCCTGCGGGGCGAGTGTCTTCTGGCGCACAGCAACCGCGAAATACGACGACGATGACACAGCATCGCCTTTCGAATTTCGCGGCCACTGTGCATCCAGAATACACTTGTCCAATGCGACGTTTGAAGCGTGACACG
>PUNB01000052.1 GCA_003552565.1 Lentisphaerota bacterium | reverse complement strand
GATAGTGCGGCCGAAACTGGTGGATTCCTTTTGTGGAGGAATAATCGCCTTTACCAATCCTATTTATGTCACCTCGAAAGAGATCAGAACAGCTCACAAAACAAGGAATTTATGAACAAGCCTTTAACCCGGTTATTTCATGCGTTCCCGGTGGTGCAGATGCGAAGAAAGCAAGCGCCGCAGTATTCGTATACGCGAAGTGGAGAGTTCTCTCATAACAATGTGGTATATAGAATGGGGGCAGCCCAAGGTCGCTTGCTATCGTCCACCAAAATGGACAGGGAAAACGGGGGGAAAACGAGAAGCGGATAAACCCTGCCAAAAGGAGACTTAAACTGAAAGAGGCACTTTAAAGTTTGACAGAACGATTGAAAAAACCAGGAGAAAAAAATGTCCTATCATCAGCCTTCAGTTTGTCACTTAAAAGTATGCGGAGAAAAAGGAAAGTTTGCCGGCTGGCCCGCCAACAGTGGGATATGGAACTGGGGCAATGAAATACTGTGCGGGTTTACACTCGCCGAGCATAAAGAAAAGTCGGGACATACATACGACCCCGAAACAGCAGTGCAGAAGTTCGCACGAAGCCGCGATGGAGGGAAGACATGGACTGTAGAGGACGCTTGCGAACGCGGCATTACGGCAAAGGCCAAAAATCATAACCCAACATGTGAACCCGCCCAGCCGACCGACTGCCAGGGCGGATTTGATTTTACTCACCCCGATTTTGCCATGACTCTGCGGCGTATGAGTGATGCAGACGGCCCTGCACATTTTTATATAACCCAGGACCGCGGGCACCACTGGGCGGGACCTTACCTTTTTCCGCTTCTGGGAACACGGGGTATACTTGCGCGGACCGATTATATGATTGAAGGTTCCGAGCGGCTTACGGCATTCCTCACCGCCTCCAAAAGTAACGGAAAAGAGGGACGCGTCGGGTGCTTTCGAACCTGCGAGGCAGGGCGCAGCTGGCATCTGGTCTCATGGCTTGATGACGAACCGGATGGGTTTTCTATAATGCCGGCAAGCGTCAGAGTCTCCGATTCCCGGGTGCTGTGTGTTGTGAGGCGGCGGGAAAACGGCCGCAATTGGCTTGCAGGATATATTTCAGACGACAATTGTGAGAGCTGGCGATACGCCGGCGATCCTGTGAAAAATACCGGCAAAAGCGGTAATCCACCGGCAATGGTACGGCATGATGACGGCCGCATATGCCTGGCTTATTGCGTAAGAAGTGAGGGGCCGGAGGCCCCTTCCCGGGTCTGCGTTCGCTTCAGCGAAGATGGGGGTGAGAGATGGAGCGACGAAATTGTTCTTCGCGGCGACGACGGCGCAAGTGGCGATATAGGCTATCCACGTATAGCGCGGCGGCCCGACGGACGGCTTGTGCTACTGTATTATTACAACCACGCACTCAGAGAATCACCTTCTTTCCGCTATATCGCTGCTACAATTTTTGAAACGGAGATTTTGCTATGAATACATCATGCGCTGAAATGATTAACTGGCAGCGTGAAGTACCGATGCGGTATGAAGCGGATATTGCGGTTATCGGCGGCGGCATCGCCGGAGTTTCGGCAGCATGTGCCGCGGCAAAATCAGGAGCCGAAGTCATTCTGGTGGAACGTTTCGCAGTTACAGGCGGTATGCTGACTACAGGAGGCGTGGCCAATTTCTGCGACAGCGATTATCTCGACGGACTGGGAGAAGTTTTCGACCGGATACTTGCCGACCTCAAAGAATGGAATGCCATAGGCTATGGGAAAAAATCATGCTTCCATTATGAAATTCTTGCCGTTGTCCTGCAGGAACTTCTGCTGCGACGCGGCGTAAAACTGCTCCTGCATACCCGTCTTGTGGATTGCGTTGTCGACAGCAGTGGTCGTATCACCGAAGGTGTACTCTGCGGAAAGAGCGGGCCGGAAGCCTTGCGCGCAAAACAGTTCATCGACTGCACCGGGGAGGCTGACCTAGCGCGCGCGGCGGGATTTGAGACTATCAAGGGCGGTTCCTCCGGATACCAGCTCCCGATGTCTTTGATGTACTTCGTTCGGCATGTCTGCTCTGATGAGGTTGAGCTGCATCTACCCGATGGATGGTTTAATCCCGTTGAAAGAAAAGAAAAACTGCCGATGACCAGTATATGGCCCGACGGCCCGGGTGCAAACGCTTTGAAGGTTAAAATACCGATGTATGATTCGACGGATACTGAAAGCCTGACCTCAGCCGAGATAACCGCCCGCCGCCGCATGATTGAAGTGCTGGATTACTATCAGCGGGTTGAAGGTAAATCATGGCACCTGGACCATTGCAGTCCGATTATCGGGATAAGGGAAGGATGCAGGATTGTGGGCGATTATGTGCTGAAGGTAGAGGACCTTCGTGCGGGGCGCGTCTTTGAAGACGGAGTTGCGCGCGGCACATATAAGCTTGACGGCCATAAGCCGGACGATGAGGGGCGCACCTACATACTGCCGAAAGACAAACTGAAGGTGCCGCCGTATCAGATACCGCTGCGCAGCCTTATTGCAAAAGACGGGAAAAATGTGATGATGGCCGGACGCTGTTTCTCGGCCGATCAGCTTGCTCTTTCATCGGCGCGTGTTGCCACATCGGGTTCTATGATGGGGCAGGCCGCGGGTATCACCGCTGCGTTATCAGCTAAAAAGGGCTGTGATCCGCGCGGGATTGATCCCGAAGATGTGAAAGAAATCGTTACGGAACGCCACGGAAAGCTGGCCTAAATTTTTATTATCGTCCCAAAAGTTGTGCAGATTTATCTTTTGATTTCAGGCAAGTCATGATAACCACGGGGACAAGCCCCGTGGAGTCCTTGTATGGGTGTTTTGCAGTTTAGGGAAAAGTTTAGCAATATGAATACACAGAATATCACTGAGCCGCGGCGCGAGCTGCCGGTGGTGGGCGAATTTGACGTAATTGTTTGCGGTGGCGGTCCTGCCGGAGTTGCCGCCGCCGTTTCAGCGTCACGTTCGGGTGCCAAAACGGCGCTGATAGAACTGGAAGGATACCTCGGCGGTATATGGACCGCCGGGCTTATGCCCTT
>PUNB01000018.1 GCA_003552565.1 Lentisphaerota bacterium | reverse complement strand
CTTGTCTCGCACTTAGTCTGAAAAATGAGGAATCGACAGAAAACCAGACAAGGTGCGAGACAAGGTGCGAGACAAAGTTTTATTTTTTTGTGCGTGTAGAGACTGCAAACACCTTTTCGCACGGGGTCTAACTAGCAAAAAGAGGAATAGCAGGCTCCCCTACGAATAGGGGGTTAGGTTTCTACGTTCATACTTGTCCTGATAATGAATATTGAATTAGCCTCAGGTAGCACCTCGGGTGTGGCTACGTCCTCGCAGCCATATAATGGAGGGCGAGCAGCTTGCCTGAGCCACACGAAGAGTGGTCAGGTCCCCGCGAGCCAAAACATAGTCCGTTCCCCTGCGAGCACACCTTAATGGCCGCGAGGACCTGACACACTTTCAAAAGTTCAATAACGGCAACGATGTGAAATCAGCTTTCCGGCCAAGCGGTCAGGTGGCTATTAAAAGACAAAGCCTCACATAAGCCTGACCGCCGGCGCAAGGCGCCGGATGCCCAGAGGGTGAGACTTGTTTAATGGTTTCTGGTGTCAGGTTTCGGGTTTCAGACACCTGAACACTGAAACCTGAAACCACGAAGTCTCACATAAGCCCGACCGCCGGTGCGGGGCGCTGGATACCCTGAAATTGAGACTTTAACTGCAGTAATGACTGAAGACCGGCGGAGCCGCCTCAATCCAGGCGTAAAGGCACAAAGAAACGAGAACCGCGACGTTCAATATACAAGACGGCGGTGCCGCCGCGGCTGGGCTCCAAAGCCTGTCGCGCTTCCTGCACGGAAGTGACCGGAGAACGATTGACTTCCCGAATCACATCTCCCCGGCGCAATTCTGCCGAATCAGCTGGACTGCCCGAGGCCACGTGACTGATGACCACCCTTCCGCGGGCCTCTTCCAACTCCAGGCCGGCCACCTCGAAAACGTCTTCTTCTTGAGGCTCCTCTTCCCTATCATCATAACGAGCCAATGGTTCGTCGCCCCGGCGAACGGCAACAACGGAAATGGTCTTTTCCTCACCGTTGCGGACAATGGTCAATTTTATTTCGTCCCCCGGGCTGTAATCGAGCACGGCAAACTGCAAATCCCGCGGCGACTCCACTTCTTCATCACCGACCCTGACCACCACATCGCCAGCCTGGAGACCGGCTTCCTCCGCCGGATCGCCCTCCATGACTTCATTGATAAGGACTCCCTTGTCAACCCCGAACTGCTCCTGCAATTCCGGTGTCAAGTCCTGCATGGAAATCCCCAGCCAGGGGCGAATCACCTCACCCTGTTCGATAATCTGCTCGGCCACCTGCTTGGCCAAAGAACCATCGATGGCGAAGCCAACGCCCGTATTACCACGCGCCCCCATGCCGCCGCTGGCAATGATAAAATTATTTATGCCGATGATTTCACCTTTTATATTGACCAAGGGCCCGCCGCTGTTGCCGGGATTTATGGAGGCATCGGTCTGAATGTAATTCTCGAAGGTATGCATCCGCATCCCATGCCGTCCCTTCTGGCTGACGACTCCGACCGTGACCGAGTAATCAAAATCGAAGGGAGCGCCAACGGCTATGGTCCACTCACCGACCCGCAGTTTTTCAGTGTCGGCAAAGTCCAGCCAGGGCAAGTCCAGGTCTTCTTCTTCACCATCGGCGCCGATAATTTTCAACATCGCCAAATCCGTGTCCCTATCCACCCCCACAACCTCGAGCTCCCCTTCTCTGGTGGAATACTGAGTTCCGTCATGAAGCTGCAACTCCAGTTCATCATGATCACGAATTACGTGATAGTTAGTCAAGATATAACCATTGCTCCGAAGGATCACCCCGGACCCCCTGCCTGCCGGCCTCGGATCGGGTTCATATTCACGTTCGCGCCCGCGTTCTCTCTCACGTTCAGGAACGCCGAAGAAAAAACGAAAGGCGGGCGGCAGATCCTCGAGCTGATCTCCACGTCGCTGCACTTGCAAATTGGTGATCACCACCACCGCCGGCGATACCCGCTCGGCGACAGTCGAAAACACCCGCTGTAAATCCATGGCGGTTTCAAAGCCTTCAATATCGTCCACGCGCACCGGCGAAGCCGAGGTGGTGGAAATAGATGTAACAGCCGTCATGCCAGTCAGGACAAACAATGCCAAAACGAGGGAAAATTTTCTTGTAAACATAAAAAATCCTTTCTTTGCGTGTTATATTAAGTTAAGTTAAATTCAACCTGAATCCGTTAAAAAATTGGCGAAAAGTTTATTATTGTTCTTATCGACAGAGAGTTGTAAAAAATAACAGTTTCGCCCGATGGGTTAAAATATATTTTTCGCCAATTTTTCCGCTTCGGGAATCAGGTTCAAGTGATAAAGTCACTGGACTTGGAAACGCCAACCCTGACCTGATTAATTCATGCGAATTCAGCCATGCGCTTTTTGTTTTAAACAGAAGTTAACGAAGACAACAAAGGGAAGGAAAATGCTAATTTCGGGGATTGAAAACTTCGTTTTCTTTGTTTCCTTCTGTAAAATCTGCTTCTTGCGTCAGATGTCAAACTTGGCTCGTGAATTATTCAGGCTGACCGTCTGGCCATGTTTTCGTTCGACCGCTGAAGTATTCAACTCAACGACTCTTAGAAAATCATCCAGCCCAAAAGTTGCATAAGGCCGGGCGACGTTTTTCGGAATTTGTAATTCTGAAACCCGAAACCTGAATTCCGTCACGAACAATGCATCATACCTCAACGCAAACGAGACAAACTACCCACTCAATTTAAAAAGGAACCAAATTATATGCATGCTTCGAAAAAACCCGAATATCGCGCCGTTTTTCAGCCAGGCAACCGTTCAGTTTTCGTTCTTGCCGGAACCCCTGTATTCGAAGCCGCGGCCCGCGGTGGTTTAGTTCTGAACAATCCATGCGGCGGCAACGGCACCTGCGGAAAATGCCGAGTGCGGGTGGTCGAAGGGAACTGTCCACCATCCAGATCCTGCCGCGATAAATTATCCGACTCGGAAATTGACCATGGTATTAGACTGGCCTGTCAGGCACGCATCGAAGACGACTGTCTAATAGAAGTGCCGGAAGAAACACTCTTTGACTCCAGCGCCCGCATCCTGGTGGCGGCGGAGGATCAGCAATTGACCATCCAGCCCTGTGTACGTAAGCAATATGTGGAAATGCCCCTTCCCGCCGCCGGCGATAACCTTGATGACTGCACCCGCTTAGAGAGAGCTCTTGATCAGTCCTTGAAAACCCCCCTCTCGGTTCTACGCCGAATGCCGGAGCTGCTGCGTCAGAATCGGTTCAAAGGCACAGCCGTCCTCTACGGACACCGTTTACTGGACTTTGAAACGGACGACACCTCGGAAACCGCCTACGGCATCGCCTTCGATCTCGGCAGCACCACCATTGTCGGCACACTGCTTAACCTGCGCACCGGCCGGGAAGAAGCCATCGCCGCCGCCATGAATCCACAGATATCCGTCGGCGGCGACCTGGTCAGCCGCATTTTATCCATCAATGATCGTCCCGAAGCTTTGGAGGAAATGCGCCTTTCCGTCTCTGCCGAGCTGAACAACCTGATAGATTCTTTGATGGAACAATCAGGGGTTGAGCGCCGCAATGTTTATGAGCTGGCTCTGGCCGGCAACAGCGCCATGCAGCAGATATTCTGCGGTGTCTCTCCGGCGGCTCTCGGCGAAATACCCTTTTCCGCCGCCTTTCAGAAAGGAGTTATATGCCGCGCCTCGGAGTGCGGGCTGCGGACGCATCCGGAAGCGCCGCTTTACGTGTTTCCGCAAATCGGCGGTTTTATCGGCGGAGACACCGTCGCCGGGGTCATGGCCGCACTGATGCACACAGGCCGACGAAAACAAATTCTGATTGACATCGGCACCAATGGTGAAATTGTTCTTGCCGTTAACGGCCGGCTGCTCGCCGCCTCCACCGCCGCCGGGCCGGCTTTTGAAGGCGCCCGTATAGTCCAAGGAATGCGGGCGGCGCCGGGAGCGATTGAAAAAGTAACCGTAAATGAGGAAGATATTGAATACAATGTCATCGGCGACACCTCGGCCCGAGGCCTTTGCGGCACCGGCCTGATCGACGGAGCGGCAGAATTGCTGCGCCTGGGCCTGATTGACAGCACCGGAAGATTGTTAAAACCTTGCGAAGCTCCGGATTCCGTACCGGCAAAAATTCGTGAGCGGCTGATTGAACATGCGGATGAACATGTTGATTTCCGTATAACCGACAAAGATGACACCGGCAACGGAAGCGAGGTCCACTTGTATCAACAAGACATAAGAGAACTGCAGCTGGCCACCGCCGCCATCAGAGCCGGCACCAGAATGCTGCTTAAACAAGCGGAAGCAAAGATTGAAGAGATCGATGAGATCATGCTCGCCGGCGCTTTCGGAAACTTTATTCGCCGTCGCAATGCCCGTCGAATCGGCCTCCTGCCGCAAGTTGACACCAGAAAAATCAACTTCATCGGCAATGCAGCCAGTATGGGAGCGAAAATCGTTCTGCTTTCCAGCGAACTGCGGCAGCTGGCCGAAAAAACGGCCGCGCGTACCGAACACATAGAACTTTCTTCCGACCCTGAATTTCAAAATGAATTCGCTGAAGCCATGATTTTCCCTGAAGAAGAATTGCGGACTTGAATTTAGACAGATTATGAGGAAAGATTAGGGAAAACGGGTGGGGCCCTTAATCTTTTGCCCTAATCTTTCGCCTTAATCTCGTTTCCGAACCCTTTTCGTACGGCTCTAGCTTCCCACTCAATTTGAAAAGGAACCTGCATTTATAGCCTTCGCTTATGCCGCGTATACTTACCAACCAGTACATTAAACTGGATCCCGCTTTTCAGCGTCGGGATCTGGAAGGGATCGAGCTTGATTTAGGCTGCGGAAAAGGCGGGTTCACTCTACAGCTGGCGCGAAAGTATCCGCGTCGGCTGATTCTGGCCACTGACATTATGCTCGGCAGGCTGCGCCGCCTGGAGCGAAAAGTACAAAGGCAGAAACTACACAATGTGGAGCTGCTGCGCACTCCCGTATCCGACCTGCTGGCATGGCAGCTGCCGACTGAATGCGTTGACCGAATGCACCTGCTCTGCCCCGACCCCTGGCCGAAAGCACGGCACCGCCATAAACGCCTGATCAATGCGGAATTTCTCAAGCGCGCGGCGCAAGTACTGAAAACAGGGGGAGTTCTGCACTTTTCCAGTGATGATCCGCATTACTTCCAGCACACTCTTAATCTACTGAAGAAGCTGTCATGGTTCGAGGAATTTCCTGAAGGCATTGAAGACCTGCGGGATTTGTCCAGCGATTTTGAAAAAAAATGGTGCCAAGAAGGCAAACACGTCCCCCGCCTGGGCTGGCGCAAAAAACCGGATTTATTATGCTGAAAGCCACGTTTCAATGTTTTCAAGGTATTGGCGGAAACAGCGAACAGCGTTTGTGGGAAAGCGGCTGTCTGTGCTGGCAGGATTTCCGCGAAGCCTCAGGAAGCCGCCTGTCCGCCTCCAGAAAAAATGTAATGTTTGAACAGCTTAAGGAAGCTGAAAGATCTCTCGAAACAGGTTCTGCCGCCTGGTTTCTGGAACGTCTCCGCGGAGCATCCGTCCTCAGGGTGCTGTATGAGTTTTTCGCTGACGCCTTGTTTCTGGATATTGAGACCACTGGCCTCGACCCCTTTGCCAAAGTCACCTCAATCGCCACTTGGAAAAACGGCCAAGTGAAATGTTTTATCCGAGATATCAATCTGGCAGATTTCCTCTATGAACTGCCGGGAACCTCTCTGCTGGTGACCTACAACGGCAAACACTTTGACCTGCCCTTCCTGAGGCGGGAGTTTGACTCGGAGATGCGGATTCCGCACCTCGACCTAATGTATCCGTTGCGGGCAATGGGGCACCGGGGAGGGCTGAAAAATTGCGAGAAACGACTGGGGTTTCAAAGGCGTTATTCCGAAGGCGCCGACGGATTGGAAGCGGTGCGCTTATGGCGGGCCTGGTCTGTTTACAACTGCGAAGAATCTCTGAATCGTTTGATCATCTACAATATCGAGGACACCTACAGCCTGGCCTGGCTGACTGCCCGCGCCATGCGGGAAGCCATGGCCGGCTACCCTGAAGAGATATCAATGACCGAACCGCCGCCGCCCGATATAAACGGAGCCCTCGCAGAGGTGAGAATCGGTGCCTGTTAACCGCTGAAATGTTCTGTCTGTGTTCAGTTGCAAAAATTAAGGAACGCATTGCATTATATTACAATTGTTCAGCTTCAGCAAAAATTGGATTAAGGCGAAAGATTAGGGAATAACGGGTGCGCCCCTTAATCTTTTGCCCTAATCTTTTGCCCTAATCTTTTGCCCTAATCTCGTTTCCGAACCCTTTTCGCATGGAGCCTAGCTTGAGGTTATGCGAAAAGGTATATTGCGCATTCCTAGGTTCAACTTTGTCCCGAACCTTGTCCCGAACCATATTCCATTCCTGATAAAAGCATAAAAAACAAATAGATTGTAGTTCGGGATCCGCCTGAGGCGGATTTATTATTTGTGCGCATAGAAGCCGTTAATACCTTCAACGGCCCCATTCCGGACGGGGGGTAGCTTGCAAGCAAACTCAAAATCGGTGCCTGATGCCGACAGTGATAAAGTTCGAACCGCGCGCATCGCTGATCACCCCGTAAGCTCCGGAACGGTGGTGTATGCGTAAAAACCCCTCCCAGGGAAACGGAAAGCGTGACGGCGGAGCGAAGGCCAGCTCCACAGGCATAAAAACCAGGAGTTGCGAGGGATCTTGGTCGGATTTAATCTCTATGTTCGGTTCACTGAAAGCATAAGAAAATCCCAATCCGTACAGTATGGATGTATGAAGCCACCGATCCCAGGGGAATGCCGAGTAACGCAGCCCCAGAGCCGCATTCAACTCAGGATGACTTTGCTTACCGGCATGCAGTGCCAAATTTGACTCGCCCTCAAGACTCAAGCCAGGGGCGAGGTCCTTTAGATGACGGCCGACACCGACAACCGCCACCGACGACGATTCTAAATCAATCTGACCGGTAAAAATCTCCGCTATACGCGTGCTGCTCCACTGACCGCCGTAAACAAAAACCGACCATTGAGAGTCTCGAAAAAAAGCCGCCGAGGAAAACTGACTGGAAACAACAAAGAAGCTGACCAACAAAAACAACACACAACTGGTTTTACGCATAAGTTATTCCTGACTTTTGTTATAAAAAATAGGCTCTACCTTTTCCCTAATCCGCTTCAGGCGGAGCGCGCACTGACCGATAAAGATAGTGATTTAAATAAACTAACTAGACCCCATCCGGAAAGGTATCGCACCCATGCTCCCGCTTATTTCGGATGAGATTTCGATTTTTTGAGGGAAATCGCTAGCTGTAAGCTAACGTTTTCCCTCAAAATGAGAAGGAACCAAAAAATATTTGAATTTCAGCACGCATAACTTCAAACCTTCGATTAACGAGCACACGGTAAATTTAATACTGAAAAACAAAATTGCCATTGACAACAAGGTATTTGATAAACGCTTGCAATATAGCCGAAAATAATATATTTCTTAACACTTCAGATTAAAACAAAAAATCAAACATGATTTTCAAAACCGGACTCAAAGAATTTCTGCTGCCCAGCGTAAGAAGAAAATTCCTGCTTAGGGCATTGGTTGTCGCCGCTTGCGCCGCGCTGATATTCCGCTTTATCGCCGTTCCCAGCTGGATCGCCGGCAAAAGCATGGAACCAACCTACCGGGATGGCAGCCTGGTGTTTTACCTGCCCTGGCTGCCGCGTCTGCGCCCGCCGGAAGTCGGCGATGTGGTGATGGTGCGCATGGCCGGACGCAGAATGATGCTGATGAAGAGAATTGTCGCCAAAGCCGGCGACACGGTGGAATTCCGTCAAGGTTACCTCTATGTCAACAACGAAAGGCAGCGGGAACCTTATGTCCAATACAGAAGTCAATGGGAAATGGAATCGAGCACGGTTGGACCAGGGCGCGTTTATTTAGTCGGCGACAACCGGGGCATGCCTATTGATCAGCATGACTTCGGGCAGACAGACAAAAGGCGCATAGCCGGGTATCCTCTATGGTGAGTCAGCGGCACATACATGGATGCTCCTGCATTCACAGTTCCGTACTGGCCGCACTTGCAAGACAACGGCGTGCCGGACATCCTTCCCGGTTCATCGTTCTAAACACTTAGTCTCATACACTTAGTCGATTTTCTTAACATGCGGCGACGAAATGTGGGGACGAAGAGTAAGGGACGAAGAGTAAGGGACGAAGAGTAAGGGACGAAGAGTAAGGGACGAAGAGTGTGAGCTTGACATGAAAGAAAGAGACACAGATGAAAAGTCTTAACATCAACTGGAAAACCGGAGTATTTACGGCAGTGATATTGACTGCCGCCGTTTTTTTTCTGGTGCGGCATTTCACCACCGGCGAGGAAGCCGCGATAAGACGAAAATTGTCCGCCTTGGAAGACAACATTTCCCGTTCTCCAGGTGATGGCAACATCACGTTGAGTTTAAAAAACCAGCGACTGACCCCGCTTTTTGCCAACCCCTGCAGAATAAAGATTCCCAAATATAATGTTGACATGGAGACCACCCCTCGGGAAATCGCCGCCCAGGTGTTCCGACTGCACTCCCGCGCTTCCAGAGTAGACTTGCGGTTTTACGATATCAGCATCACTTTGACCGGCGAAAAAAAAGCCGAAATCATCGCCACCGTCAATGTCCAGGGACGAGCGCCTGAAGGCGGCCGGTTTTCCGAGACCGAGGAGGCGTTTATTGAGGTCGTCAAAGAAGAGGACGAATGGAAGTTCGCCAGTTTCGAACAAATCGAGATCCTCGAAAGATGAAAACAGCAAACCCGGACTGTAAGTTAATCGTATTCAGCGGAGAAACCCCGCTCACAAAACTACACTTGATAGTCTTTCGGCGTGTTCCCGGTTATCCGCCGGAAAACGCTGCGGAAATGACTTTCATAAGGGAACCCGAGTAATTCAGACACCTCTTTGACCGGTATGTTTTGCGCCAGATACTCTTTGGCTTTGGACATTTTACGCGCCATTATGAATTCCTTGGGCGAACTTCCCATTGCCCGCTTGAACAGCCGCCGGAAATGTGTTTCGCTGTAACCGCAGGCCGCCGCCAGTTCAGTGACGCTGACATCTGAATGTAAATTCTGATTGATTATACGCACTGCCTGCGCTGCCGCTTTGCTGTCGCTGCCGTGCTTCCGATTCTGCAATCCAGCCAACTCTGAAATCATCTGCATCACAATGTTTTTCCGACGAAAAACCGTCAGCGCACTCTCCTCCTGCATCAACGGGCGCAGTTCTTCATAAGCGGCGTTGACCGCTTCCGCCCCACCTCTAACCAGAGGCTCTTCCGGGTTGGGCAATTTGAACCGGGACAATCTGACCGCCTCCTCTCCTTCCCACACCACCCAGTTAGTTCGCCAGCCCGCCGCTGAGCCGTAGGCGGCGGGAATTTCTGGAAAAAGCAATATGGCATCTCCTTCCTCCACCCGCGATTTATTGACCAAGGTGGAAATGAACCAACCCGCCTTTTCCTGAACGCCGACAGCACCGAAAAGCCCCAGTAAACGCAATTTGCCTGGAACTGCTTTTCGACTGCTGGTTTCACTGCCGATACGGTCAACCCACAAACCAAAATCACGCTCCATTTTTAAAGGAGTGCGGAAACGTTCCGAACGATACACCTCCAGTTTCGGGCTTTGTTTTTCCATTTCTTTTGCTCTTGCTCTTTCCCCTGATTAATTTATGCGAATTCGGCCATGCGTCATTATATATTGATAGTCGTTTTCTATATAAAATGGAATGATTGTTTAATAAACAAACATTTGCAGACTTTGATTTTTATATATATAATATAAACACTTTGTCCACGTCCGCAAAAATCCACTTGAATAATAATTTTACAAGGAGAACACAAAAGAATGAACGCGCGAGAAAGATTCCTGGAAACCCTTCTATTCGGCAGCCCTGACCGCATACCCCTTGCCCCGGGCGGCGGCAGAGAGTCCACCCGCAAAAACTGGCACCAGCAAGGACTGCCGGAAGATGTCACCAATATTCCCGAATACGCTTATCGTCAAGCCGGCGGCACTCTCGAATGGCCGGAAAGCGGCCCCGGCTTCCCGGTGAATGAAAGAATGATCCCGCAATTCGAAGAAAAAGTTCTGGAAGAAAAAGAGAACTCTCGGGTAGTTCAGGACTGGAAAGGCAATGTCTGCGAAATCGGCAAGGAATACACCGTTGACTACCTGCGCCAGGCGAAAGACTTCGTCACCCGCCGCTGGATCAAATGTCCGGTGGAAAACCGCGAAGACTGGGATCAAATGAAAGAACGTTACAATCCGGAAACGCCTGAACGTCTGCCGGAAAACCGGAGTGAATTAGCAGCTACCCTGCGAGACCGGACTTGGCCGGCCGGACTGAAGTTTTCGGGACCTTTCTGGCAATTACGCGAATGGCTGGGGTTTGAACAGCTGTGCATGGCTTTCCACGACGACCCCGATCTGGTGCGGGATATGATAAATTTCTGGCAGGATTATGTAATCCGCTTGATGGAACGGGCGTTCGAATACCACACTCCCGATTTCGTGCATATTTCCGAAGACATGGCCTACAAAAAATTCTCCATGATCTCACCGGATATGGCCCGGGAATTCCTGCTGCCGCTGTGGCGGCGCTGGGGCGAAGTCATTAAGGACAAAGGCATACCGATATACGCGGTCGATTCGGACGGCTACGTGGGAGAATTGATCCCGCTGTGGATTGAAGCCGGAATCAACGCCTGCGATCCTATGGAGGTAGCGGCCGGCAATGATCTGAACGAATATCGTCAGCGCTTCGGACAAAAAATGGCTTATCGCGGCGGGGTAGACAAGCGGGCCATGGCCAAAGGCGGCAAAGTTATCGAAGAGGAAATCTCCCGCCTGACCCCGGTTATCAAAGACGGCGGCTATATTCCCGGCTGCGATCATGGCGTCCCCTCCGATGTCTCCTGGCCGGACTTTGTCTATTATGTCAAACTGCTGGCCCAGGTCACCGGCTGGCTTTAGAATATCCTGCCGGCCGCCCGGCAGCAGCCCCCCTCCAGTTTGCCTTCCCTCGGGAGCCCCGCGCTCCTGAGGATGTCAAAATACTGAGTTACTGCGCGGACGGATTATTCCGTCCGCCTTTTCATTTATTTCACCCGCCGTTACTTTCTCCTCCCCGCCCCCACCAACCCGGTTAGGCATACCAGAACACCCCGCTGTGGCGCATGCCGGATACTTAAGCCCCTGTTCTGTCTGCGTTCTTATCTTGCAAAATGTGTACTGAAAGATTAAATTATTATTTTGATTTAATATTGAGTTTTCAGCCAATCCGGGAGACAGAATGAATGAAAAGCGCCCTTGAACGAGCCATGGAAAGATTCGGCGGCGATGAAGAAGAAAAACAGCCGCCCTTGACGGAAGAGCAAAAACAGCAGCTGACTGAAATTGATCGTAAATATGAAGCCAAGATCGCCCGCGCCCGGTTGACGGCGGATGAAAAAAGCCGTTACCTGGAAGACCCTTCGGAAGTTCAGCAATTAAAACTGGACACCGCAGAAGAAGTTCGCACCTATGAGGAAAAAAAGGAACAGGAAAAAGACAAACTGCGTCAGCAGTTCCGACAAACTGATGAAAGCTCGGCAAAATCGGAGGACGAAAACTCCTGACTGTGAAAGCCGAAAACATTAATGTAATCTACCTTGACAACGCCGCCCTGACCCCGCCCCGCCCCGAGGCATCGTCAGCAGTTGACGTGCCCGATTTCCGCGGCCGCGTCAACCCGCACGCGGGCAATAAATTCAGTGAACAATTGCTGCGAGCGATAAAAAGTGGTGAACGCCGCCTTCTTAAGCAACTGGGGACCTCGGAATTCGAGGCGGAAGTAATCTGGACCAGCGGCGGCACTGAAGCCAATAACCTGGCGGTGCTGGGGGCAGCAAACACAATGTCCGAACCGCTCACTCTGATTGAGGGAACCGCCCATAAAGCTCTGCTGGAGCCGGCTAGAGCTCGGGCGCAAACAAGCGGACGCTGCCTGGAAGTAAATGCTGATGAGCAAGGCAGTCTTCTATGGACAAAAATCTCGCCCGCAGATGCAAAACATGTTTTCCTGACCGGTGTCTGTCATATCAATAATGAAACCGGGGCGATGCAGGATTTAACCCAACTGCGCTCCTGGCTCAACCAAAACGCTCCGGACTCTCTGCTGATGGTCGACGGACTGCAGAGCTTCACCAAAATATCCATTCCCTGGAGTCAAGCCGGTATTGATATGCTCAGCATCGGAGGCAGGAAGATCGGCGGCCCCGGTCATGTCGGCGCTTTGATTATTCGTCGCGGCACGCCGTTGCAGCCGTTGATGCACGGCGGCGGCCAGCAGAATGGCTTGCGACCGGGCACTATGGACACCGCCGGCATTCTGGATTTTCTGGACACAGCGGAAATTATGAACGACCAAAAAACGGAACACTGGCAACATGTCCTGAGGCTGAACCGCTTCCTGCGACAGGCCTTCACCGAGGAATGGCCGAAACCCCGTCCGCTGATAATTTCACCGGTGGAAGGTTCCCCATATATTCTCAGTCTGGCATTCCCCGGCTTCGAAGGCGCCATCCTGGTGCGAGCGCTGGCTCGCCAAAACATTATTATCGGCTCCGGCAGCGCCTGCTCCTCCGAATCCGAAAATCCCAGCCATGTATTGCGGTCCATGGGCATTGATCGAAAGACCGCCCGCGGGCTGATTCGCATCAGCTTCAGCCATCAAAACACTCTCGAAGAACTTAAAGTTATGCTGAGAACCCTAAAACAGACCCTGAAGGAATATTAATGACCGTCAAACAACAATTGGACGCACCGATCATCGCCAATAAGCGCCTTCAGGGCAGCTATTACCAAATCGATCTTGAATGTCCTTCAATCGCTCAGCAAGCTGAGCCGGGTCAATTTGTTCATATCCGCGTGACGGACTTAAGTGATCGAGTGCTGCGTCGTCCATTCAGTGTTTACAACGTCTGTCCACGAGAAGGCACGATCAGCATCATATATAAAATAGTCGGACGCGGCACTGACTGCCTGTCTCGGCAATCACCTCCAGATGTATTGAACCTGATAGGGCCTTTAGGACGCGGATTCACCCTGCCTTCAAAAGAGGAAACACCGGTCATCTCCGCCGGAGGCTACGGCTGCGCCGCCACCTATTTGCTGGCCGAACGCTGCCCCCGCCCCCCCATCTGTTTACTCGGCGGCCGCACCGCCGAAGACCTGCTGCTGGTCGATAATTATCGCCGGCTGGGAGCGACAGTCAAACTGGCCACTGAAGACGGCTCAGCCGGACATCAAGGAATGGTTACAGATCTGCTGGAGCAAACTCTTGCAGAAGAGAATAAGGAAAAATTAAAACTTTACGCCTGCGGCCCTACAGGTATGCTGCAGGCGGTGTGTGACCTGACGCGCAGCCACAACCTGACCGCTGAAGTCAGCCTCGACCACCTAATGTGCTGCGGTGTCGGCGCCTGCTTTGCCTGTGTGGTCAAAATCAAAACCCAGGAAGAACCTGGATGGCGTTACGCCCGGACCTGCACAGAGGGACCAGTCTTTTCTTCCGAACAAATGGTTTAATGTGCTTGTATGAAACACAATTCTGAATGTTGAATATTGAATGATGAATTTTGAAGTGGAACTGTCTGGTCTGTCCGAAACTCAACATTCAGAATTCAAAATTCATTATTAGTGTTCCCTGTTT
>PUNB01000025.1 GCA_003552565.1 Lentisphaerota bacterium | reverse complement strand
TATTAACGGCTTCTATGCGCACAAATAATAAAACCTAGTCTCGCACTTTGTCTCGTCCGCCTCAGGCGGATCTGGTTTTCTTTCGATTCCTTCTTTTTTAGACTAAGTGCGAGACAAGGTGCGAGACAAGGTGAGCACAAAATTAGGTCCGCGGAACGCACAGCCGCTTTCGAGCACACGAGAAAATTTTTCACCAGAGTAAATCAAGATGACAAAAAGAGGAAATACCAAAATTCGCATTGGGTTGGTCGGCTGCGGCCGAGTCAGCGGTCAGCACTTCCGGGCCATTCAGAAACAGTCGGAAAAATGCAAGCTGGCGGGGGTTTGCGATATTATTCCGGAACGCGCCGAAAAAGCGGCGCGGGAAACCGGCGCTCGCGCCTACACCGATTATCAGAGGATGCTGGAAGAAGCCGACTTGGACGCTGTCGCCATCTGCACCCCCTCCGGCCTGCACCCTGAACACGGAATTATGGCGGCTCGCAGAAAAATCAATGTTATCACCGAAAAACCCATGGCCGTCAATCTGCCCGAATGCGATCAGCTGATCAGCGAATGCTCGCGACAAGGGGTGCATTTGCTGGTGATCAAACAGAATCGATTCAACCAACCGGTGCAATTGTTGAAAAAAGCCCTCGATGAAGGCCGATTCGGGTCTGTTTACGGAGTTTTCATCAACGTTTTCTGGCACCGCACCCAGGCATACTATGATCACGATGCCTGGCGCGGCACCTGGGAGCTGGATGGCGGCGCTTTCATGAATCAGGGTATACATTTTATCGATGCCGCCCAGTGGCTGCTTGGGGGCATCGACAGGGTGGCGGCGATTACGGCCACACAAGGACGCCTTATAGAGGCTGAGGACTCCGGAGCGGCGATCATGAAATTCTCGTGCGGCGCGGTGGGAACGATTAATGTTTCCATGTTGAGTGAACCCTGTAACCGAGAGGGTTCATTGATGGTGATGGGAGAAAAAGGAACAGTGAAGATTGGCGGAGTCGCTCTTAACCAAGTTGATTTATGGGATTTTATCGAAAGAAAACCGGAGGACGACTTGGTGCGGGAAAATAATTATCAGCCGCAGACAGTTTACGGCCGCGGCCATAACGCCTATTATCACAATGTTGTCGAAGTGCTTTTAGGCCAGAGCCAGCCCATTGCCGATGGAAACGAGGGCCGCAAAAGCCTTGAAACCGTCCTGGCGATCTATCAGGCCGCGGAATCAGGCAGAACCATCGAACTGCCGCCAAGCCATGCTTAGCGGTACCGGTTGCGCACTTAAAAAATGACTCATGGCCGAATTCGCATGAATTAATCAGGTTAAGGGTGGGCTCAATTGTTCGATGAAGTGCGGGATTATGTGTTATGGCCTTCACGCCTCTCCTCTTAACACTTCATCGCACTCTTCATCCCACACTTCGTCTCACACTTACTTGGTTACACTTACCCGACCCGCTTAACCGACCCGGACGCGCGGTTGAAGTGCCCTTTCAGCCCACATTCTTTCTGATTCAATACCGACGAAGCAGGTGGTTTAATTCCCCGGCCGCGGGAGTCGCCCTAATCCGGCAGTTCCACGGTCACAAAAGACAGATCGTTACGAATTCCGAACTGAATATAGGCCGTGTCATCGTCCACCACCAGACCGTATGAGCCGCCGGGTGAAAAATCAAAATTTTCCTTGATGGCTTCCTGCAGGAAAGCAACGACCTCGGTCGCGCCGCTCTCTATGTCGACTCGAACAAGCGGCCTGCCGGGATACCTGACATTCCCCGGAACCATATAAACATATCTTCCTGCCGGTCCCAGCGCCATGGACGGTGTATCCTCCCAGATCGCGGTGATGGTTCGGGTTTCACTGGTGGCGGGATCGAAACTGAAAAGCACCCGGCTGCCGCTGTCATCTTTATCGTGGCTGGTGGCGTATAGAACCCCGTCGGGACAAGGGCCGGCGGTTCGCCGCAATCGCGATATCGGCATAACCGGGCCGAGATCCTGCAGCTCATTCTTCTCCGGATCATATTTCATCAGCGTTCGATTGCCGTTGTTGAAGTAGGCGTTGCCCTCACCATCGACAAAGAAATCTCGGCCGTAGCCTGTCCCTTCGTGGCCGCCGGCGAAACGAGTCTCCCCGGTTTCAACATCGAAGGCAAAAAACTTGCGGCCGCGGGTTTCATTATCGTAATCTGCTCGATAAGTGATTTCACCATAAAAAAGATTGTGCTCAGGCGAAAAATTCGAGGACGGATCCCCCCAGCCCGCCATCGGCATGCCGAGGTCGGTAAGTTCTCTTTTGTCGGGATCATAGCGAAAAATCCGTTCTCCCCTGAATTTCTCATCATGCCCGCTGCGTACGCCCCAATAACTGCCGAAATAAACCTTGCCGTCCTTCCCGACATTCAGTCGGTCGTGGATTTTGCCGAAACCGAAATCGCCTTCTCCAACTTCATCCACCGCCGATTGCAGATCCGCGGCCAAGCGAAGTTCCTTCGTCCGCGGATCGTACTCATACAGGTAGGAGTTGCCGTCTATGGCCCGATGATCGCCGATGGGTGTAAGCACCCGGCCATCCGGCAGCAAAGCCCCTATGCCCCAATGCGACCATGGAGAGGCCGGGGTGTCAGGAAGGGGATAGCGAACAAAATACACTTCCGGCTGGTGCTCCGAAACGGTATAATCAGTGGGCGGGCTGAAATCTTCGGGCGGAGAAAGCAGCCGGTCGCTTTCCACGGCCACGGCAGTCTCTGTCAGTGTTTTCTCCCCGGCACCGGCGGCCAGACAAAGCCCGAACGGCACCATGAACACGATTAACAAAAAACCCGAAAGCGCTCTTGTGAAAAAAACTTCTTTGTGCATGTTGATTTAGGATCCCTATTCAGTTGGTTACTAATTATTGGGTTTTCTGAGATGTTGTGGGCTTGTGTGAGACTTCGTGGTTTCAGGTTTCAGTGTTCAGGTGTCAGAAACCTGACAACAAAAACCACAAAAAGACACAAAAAAATGGAGCGGCCGCAGCCTGCCTGACCACTTGGCCGGAAAGCTGTTTTCACATCGCTGCCGTTATGGAATTTTTGCAAGTGTGTCAGGTCCTC
>PUNB01000225.1 GCA_003552565.1 Lentisphaerota bacterium | reverse complement strand
CGTTTACTTGATCCCCGCAACTTTATCGGCAGGGCGCCGGAACAAGTGGATGAATTCATTGAAAACACCGTCAATCCCCTGTTGCGCCAGCTCTCTCTCGACCGCCGGCAGACGGAGAAAAAGGAAGATCGAGTGTCGGTGTAAAGAAGAGGCACTTATGCTCAGTTGCAAAAATTATCGAGCTCATTGCATTTTATTACAATATACTCAGCTTCTGAAAAAATCGAATAAAAATGAATCTTGAATGCTGAATGTTGAATTTCGGACAGACCACCGAGTTCCACTTCAAAATTCACCATTCAATATTCAACATTCAGAATTGTGTTTCACATAAGCCCGGCCGCCAGGCGCTTTTGCTCCCGGATACCCCGGATGGAAACAGCGGCTGACGCAGAACCGTAACCCTATCCGTGTGTATCCGTGTTAATCCGTGGTTCTAATAAAAAACCCAGTAAAACCACGGATGGACTCGGATGAACACGGATGTCGGACAATCCGGAGCTGGAAGCTCCGGCCACCATCTTAACCACCGGGGCAAAGCGCCTGCCACCCCAAGGCGGAAACACATTTATGAACAGAAGATCGCAAAGGACGCAAAGAAGTGTATAATCTGCCGCTTGTACTGTGAGCGGCCAAGGTGACAGCGATTTGTGAATTGCCTCCGAAGCAATCCGCAAACCATTCTTCTTGTCTCCTCTTCGCGATCTTTGCGACCTTCTGTAAAAATTAAGTTTCACATAAGCCCGACCGCCGGCGCGATGCGCCTGATACCCCGAGGGTGAGACTTGTTGAAAGGCTGCCCTGACACCTGAACACTGAAACCTGAAACCATGAAGTCTCACATAAGTATTATCACCAATATACGCCAATTCATACATGCGTCATAAATTCTCAAAACTGAAATTAAGACCGCGAATTTTATCCCTCACCCTGTGGCTCTTCGGCCTCATTCTCGGCTGGGCTCTGATCGCTACCGGCCAATCCCTGAAAATCCTGCAAACCACTGACATTCACGGCAGGTTTCATGCGGACTCCGAAAGCGACAGAGACGGCGGCTGGCTCAAGCTGGCGACGATCATTGAAGAAATCCGTCAGCGGGCGGGAGCTGAAAACACCCTGCTGATCGATTGCGGCGACACTATTCAGGGATCGCTGACAGCCGCGCACAGCCGCGGCGAAATCGCTGTCGCCATGCTCAATCACCTGAACTATGATGTCTGGGTGCCGGGCAATCATGAGCTTGACTACGGTGTCCGCCGCCTGGCGGAGCTTATACCACAGGTCGATTCAGTGGTGCTGAACGGCAATCTGCGACTGCATCCGCCGGAACAGGAGATAAACCTGCCGGCGACCCGGGTGTTCGAGAGGGGCGGCTTGCGAATAGCGGTTATCGGCGCCAATTCAGGCTTTCTCAATCATTGGTTCTGGGGCGAACACGTCCAGGATTTTTCCGTTGAATCAGCCGTGTCCATGCTTGACCGTGAAATGACGCGCCTCCGAAACAAACCGGATATAGACCTGATTATCCTGGCCATACATCAGGGGCTGACTTTCCGTTCGGCCCGCGGCGGCAATGAGATTGTCGATATCGTTCAGCGGTTTCCCGATATCGACTTGATTCTTGGCGGACATATTCACCGGGAAATCGCCGGACGTAAACTTAACAACCGCGTCTGGTATGTACAGCCCGGCGCGCACGCGGAAGCACTCGCAGTGGTGAACATTGAATACGATCCGGCATCCAGAAAGATTTCCAATATAACCTCATCCTTGCGCCATACGACTGAAGCTACCCCCCTTTGCCCGAAAGCCGAAGAAGCTCTCGCTCCCTGGCTGCAGCCGGCGCAGGAGTACGCCGAGGAAATCATAACCAATCTGAAAACGCCAATCAAATCCTGGGGCCGCCCGGGGCGTTCCAGCCAAACCAGTGAACTGCTGAGCCGAGCCATCGCCGCCGCCACCGGGGCTGAAGCGGTCATCCACGGACGGCTCTCCCGCGCCGATCTGCCGAAAGGGCCCGTCACGAGGAAAGATCTTTTTCGTTTGGTGCCCTATGAAAACAGCCTCGGTGTCATCAAGCTGAACCGTCGGGAGCTGGTTGCCGTTCTGGAGGAACAGGCAGACATGCATCCTGCCAGTGCCGCCTGCGGAGTGTACGGACTTTTTGTAGAGTTAAATCAGAAAGGTGAAGTCATAAGGCTGCTCGACAGAAACGAAACAGACCTTCCAAAAAATACTGACAAGCTCTATTCCGCCGCTTTCAACAGCTACACCCTGGCCGGTGCCGGTGATCGCTTCCCCGTCCTCCGCCGCATAGTCCGGAAGGCGGAAGAGGAAGGGCGCGTCCGGGACACCGGCATTATGACCCGCGACGCCGTGGAAGATTATCTGCGGCAAAACCCCGACCCGCAAGTTAAAGCCGTTCAATGGCTGCAACAGAAATAGAACAAAGGTTCAATATGGACACTCAGGCAGTAATATTTGACATGGACGGAGTACTCACAGACAGCGAGCCAGTGATCAACGCGGCCGCTATCGAAGGTTTGCGGGAATACGGTGTCGAGGCTAAGCCGGAAGACTTCCTGCCCTTTGTCGGCACCGGCGAAGACCGCTATATTGGCGGTGTTGCCGCCAAATACAATGTCGAATATAAAACCGAAATGAAAGACCGGGTTTATCAGATTTATCTGCGCATACTGCCGGGGATGCTGCAGCCCTACGCCGGAGTCCATGAACTCCTGCGGAAACTTAGACACTCCGGCCTTCAACTGGGACTGGCAACCAGCGCCGACCGCGTGAAAATGGAAGCCAATCTTGACGCCATTGACATCCCTCGAGAATGGTTCGCGGCTGTGGTTGTCGGAGAAGATATTGAAAGAAAAAAAACCGACCCGGAAATTTATCTGCACTGTGCCGAAGTTAGAGGGTATGCGAAAAGGTTTCACGCCCATGTTGGGAGCGCTGGCGCAATGCACCTGATACCCTGAGGGTGAGACTTGATGAATGGTTTCTGGTGTCTGTCAAGTCCTGACTAAAAGTTGACACCCTATGAATAGCGATTAATATGATTTTCACGGTTACTTATATTATCTCCATCG
>PUNB01000013.1 GCA_003552565.1 Lentisphaerota bacterium | reverse complement strand
TCCGCTGCTCTTTGTATTCAAGCTTGACAAGATATCCGTCGCCGCTTTCTTGGTAATCAAAAGTCATGGTTGGATAATCCGCAATTTCCTTGCGCACCCGTAAATATCCGCTGCCGTACTTTTCAATATCGCGGGTCAGGTAAAAAGCTTCGGCGATGAGTTTATTTCGTGTACGGGACTGATAGCTGTCGGTTTCCAAATCTTCTACGGTCAATCCTCCATATAGCTTGCCGGGGTTAAAAAAACTAATGGCATTATCGAATATTTTTATTTGGATGTCTGTCGGGCTTGTGTAATCCCGATGCACGACCGCATTCAATAAAAGTTCTCGCAATGCGGGTACCGGGTATTCGAAAATCTCATTACGTTCAAGTTGGCCGGTAATTTCGAAAGCAACCTTCAAATGCGAAACAATGAATTGCATCGCTTCTTCAGTAGCCTCAAAAAGAGTTCCCCGGATCATCCGGTCATCAATAATGTTTGAAGGGGTCTTAAATCGTCCAATGTGCAGACTATACTGCGGATCGTCTTCTCCGAAAAGCAGTCTCGCAGCGTGGGTCGGCACACTGTTTCTCAACAATCCAAGTTTTTCAAAAAGAGTTTCCCAGCCTCCTTCGACCTTGAAACGTCCCCCTTGCTTGACTCGTTCCAGAAAACGGGCGATTTTCTTGCTCGATAATTGATTAAGATTCATCTGCTCATCAGGATAAGCATCCCAGGAAAGTTGCAATGATTGAAGATGGGTATTGGCAATTTCCGTCAAAGTCATTCGGTGATTGCTGTTGGCCACCCGTTTATAATAACGATCCCTGAATGCCACGGGTTTTACCGGAAACTCATCCACGCGAATACAAACCAAGGTTTTATTATGCCACCGAGCCGACTCGACCGTGGGAATAATCGAAGGTGACGTTTTCTGTTTGATCTCATTCGTCCAGTTCTGCAGCGATTCATCGCTGCAAACTGTTCCAACAACATGCCCTGCATCGTCAACCCCTATTAAGATCGTTCCGCCTCGGACATTCGCAAAAGCGACGGCGGTTTCAATAACATCCTTCCCAAAGGAAGTCTTGAACTCGAGGGTTTCGGATTCTTTCTGCTTTATGATGTCGGCGATTCGCTTCATGAACAAGTTTTAATATACACGAAAAAGACGAAAAGGGGAAACAGTTTTTAACCTCTAATCTTCACTAATCGACACTGATTATTTTTATTTTGACAGAAAAATTCAGGACAAAAATATAAGGGCTCCATTTTTCTGTCTCCAATATTTCTGTCCTATTTCGGGTATTTAGTGTCATGACACACTCTGCTGCTTCTCTGTAGCTATCTCTAGCGAAGCGGGTGGTAAATATATTGTTTTTTCAACGCTTATAATTTTTGTGTATTTTTGTGTTTCTTGTGGCTGTCTTGTCCGTGATTAGTGTCGATCAGTGCGGATTAGTGGTTTCTCTTCAGTTCACCTGTTCCATTCGCGATTCTTTCCCCATTGTGCCATCTGCCAGAAGGGTATGGCATGGATGGTCTTGCCGTTTTCTTCGATGGTGGTCTCGGTATCCCAGGTTACTATAGTCAGTTGCTCCGGAGACAGTTCAGTCGCCGCCTGCAGCAGGGCTTTGGACTCCCGCGCTCTCGTGCGCTGGTCATCCATGGAATGGCAGACTTGAATCAGCGTATGGACGCGATGGCCATCAAGGATAAGAAAATCCACCTCTCGATTGCTGCGGGTGCGGTAGTAGAAAATATTCCTGTTTGGTTTCAATCCTTGACGAAGCAATTCGAGAAACACGGCATTTTCCAGCAATCTCCCGTTGTCCTGGGACACCTGGCGAGCGCGGGCGGTTACCAGACCGTTGTCAACCGCATAGATTTTGCGCGGCGCGCGCACGGTTTCCTTGACCTTGAAGCTGTAGCGTTGCAAGCTGAAAAAAAGATAGGCCTCTTCGAGATGGGCGACATAGCTCTCGACAGTGGCGACACTGCCGGCGCCGACCGCATTTTTAAGGCTGTTGAAGGTGTATTCGCGTGCGAAATTTGTCAGCAGGTACAAGCTCAACTCGGTGAGCAGCCGAGGCGAGCGAATATCGTGGCGTATGACAATGTCCTTGTAAAGAATCGCATCCAGCAATGTGTTTAGGTAGTCTGAAACTGGTATGGAGTCAATGGCCACTTCAGGGAACCCGCCATGGACAAGATATTCGTCAATTGCCCGCAGTGCCTGGCCGCGCTTTTCCGGAAGACACATCGTATCGGTGTCGAAGGCGATTTTGCGGTGGCGGAGGAATTCCGACAACCCCAGGGGCAGGACCTCAAACGACTGGTGTCTGCCGGTCAGCGTGCTGCCCAGCTCCCGGGATAGAAGTTTGGCGTTGGAACCGGTCAGGACAATCTTGAAACCACGGCGTTGCAGCTTGTTGACGAAAACTTCCCAATTCGGCAGGTTCTGAATTTCATCGAACAGAATGAAATCAAAGCTGCCGTAGATTTCATTTAAGGCGGTCGGGATTTCATCGTAGTCGTCGAACCGCAGAAAATTCTCATCGTCAAAATTCAGGTATGCGAATCTTTTGTCCTTCAATGCCAGAAAGCACTGTACGGACTTGCCGGCGCGGCGTGGGCCGACCACCACTTTCACCAGCTTGCTGCCGAGGTTGTCGCGCAGAGTCTTGGCGCCGTCGCGTTCCAGAAAGGTCTGCTCAAGGAAGGTATCCCTCTCCGCTTTGTTCTGGATGGCCAGTTTTCTGATCATATTGAATGATTAAATTGTGTTTTGTTTAGCGTAATGAATAAAATAATGGAATTTTGTTCGATTGCAATTGTCGCTTGGGCGGGTAAGCAACCTATTGCCTTCAAAAAAGTAAAACCGCTTATCTTCACTAATCGACACTGATTATTTTGACAGAATAATTCAGGACAAAAATATCTGGGCTTAATTTTTCTGTCCAATTTCGCGTATTTAGTGTCATGACACCCTCTGTTGCTACTCTGGAGCTATCTCTAGCGGAGCGGGTGGTAAATATATTGTTTTTTCACCACCCGTTCGCTTTGCTCACTAGAGTGAACCGCAGGACGTAATGCCCTCCGGGCAAACGTCCCAAGGGAGGAGGGCAGAGTTTTTTC
>PUNB01000244.1 GCA_003552565.1 Lentisphaerota bacterium | reverse complement strand
GCGAGACAAAGTTTTATTTTTTTGTGCGTGTAGAGACTGCAAACACCTTTTCGCATGGGGTCTAGCTATTCATAAGGTGTCAACTTTTAGTCAGGACTTGACACACCTGAACACTGAAACCTGAAACCATGAAGTCTCATACAGGCCCGACGAACGCCGGCGAAAAGCGCCTGATACCCCGAGACTGAAACACATTTTTGAACAGAAGACAGCTAAGAGTTTATGATAAATAATATATTTCTTTGTATCCTTTGCGACCTGTAAAAATTAAGTTTTATACAGGTCTATTTAACCGCGCCGCCAATACCTTCGCCAAAGCGCAGCCTGCTCTCAACGCCTTCCTCGGACCTTTCCAGCAGGTCGCCATCCCAGGTGAATTGACCGGAAGAAATGATTAATACCACCGTTGAACCACCAAGATTGAAATAGCCTTTTTCCTGCATTTTTTCAAACTTCCCCCCGGGATGCGTCTGAACGATATCCGCAACCGCAAAGGCGCCGACTTCCACCATCAACGCCCTGCACCGCCGAGACAGATTCATCAGTGTTACGCGCCGGCAGTTTTCAGCCAGAATCGTACCATACCGCCGCAAAGCTATCGGGTGTACTGAATCATATCCCCCCGGCACATCCCAGCTTTCCAGCATCTCTCCGGCGGCAGGATAGTAAAAACGATGGCAATCGACCGGCGAAAGCCGACCAATCATTACCGCCCCTCCAGCGAACTCCTCAGCCAACTCTTCCCTGCCTCCAATCAACTGGCAAAGAGTGAAATCTAATCCTTTCACCCGCAGATGATCACCGGAATTCAAAGAAGAAAAAAACAACGCCCGACAGTCGGCGGGAGAAACCACACGATCTCCATTTTCATCCACAGGACGACTGGACCGCTTGAGGCGGCGGATAAAAAAATCATTAAATGACCGCCACTGCTCAACACTTTCCAAACACTCATCAAGGTCGATATTGTATCGCCGAACAAACCTCCTTATCCTTTTCCTGGACCATTTTGTCTTGGCTGCTTTGCCTAAAATTCTGCTTAATCCTACATGTTTGTACAGGAGTCTTCCCAGCCAGAAATAAATCGCCGGATGATAAGCCGCAGCCAAAAGCCTGCCGGCCGGTACAATTTCCTCCACCATCTTTCGCCGTTGTCGATCCCAGATGGAGATTTTATGTTTAGGCATCACTTAACCTTGAATAATAAATTCCAACTTTCATATTATTCAATCAATTCGGCTTACAGGCGGAATCTCATATTTCGACCGTTTGGACATAACTTATAACATAGCATATACATTAATTTCCGCACAGAACGAATATTGCAAAATTACCCCCTTATTAACAAAAAACCTTGAACATGAACAAATACGACTTAGCTGTTTTTGACCTGGACGGCACCCTGCTGGACACTTTGGGTGACTTGGCCGATTCCGCCAATCAAGTACTGCGCGAATGGGGGCTGCCGGAGCATCCGGAAGCCGCTTATAAAAAATTTGTCGGCGACGGTGTCCGTGCCCTAATGTTCCGCTGTCTGCCGGAAAAACAGAGAGAAGACAACCAGCTTCTCGAAAAAGCGGTGGAACAGGTGCGCCATATTTACTCATGCCGGTGGCACTGTCGCACTGCTCCCTATGATGGAGTCAATGAAATGCTTGCCAAGCTTAGGGAAAAACAAATTCCTATGGCGGTGCTCTCAAATAAACCCGATGATTTTACGCAAATTGTCACTGATTACTTTTTCCCGGATCAGCCTTTTGCCGTTGTCCAAGGGCAGAACGAAGAAATACCGCCGAAACCGGATCCGACTGGCGCCAGGGCAATTTGCCGAGAGCTTAGCAGCCTTCCGGAAAAAACAATTTATCTTGGCGATACCAACACCGACATGCAAACTGCTATAAATGCCGGATTTTTTCCCATCGGCGCCTGCTGGGGATTTCGCGACGCTCAGGAGTTAACCGATAATGGCGCCCGTTCTTTAATTGAACATCCCCTGGATTTAGTCAGCCTGATTTAAGCGGACGAGTGATTTAATGTTACTAAAACTATTAGCGCTTTTTGTTATTGTCCCGCTGGTTGAGCTTATGCTGCTTCTGCAGATCGCCGAGGCGATCGGCGGCTGGCCGACTTTCTGGCTGGTTGTGATCACCGGTGTCGCAGGCGGTTATTTCACCAGGATGGAAGGAATCCGCTCCTTGAGTCGTATCCATTACCAGCTGCAGGCAAATCGGATACCTACAGAAGACATTGTTGGAGCCTGCCTGATATTTGGTGCCGGTCTGCTGCTGCTGACCCCCGGTGTGCTCACCGACATTCTGGGCTTCTGCATGCTGTTGCCGATCCTTCGTAAAAAAACCGCTCGATTGATGCTTGGTTACTTCAAAAAGCGCTTTAAATTCACTGCTTTTTCAGCCGAAACCAAAGGTTACCAAAAGTACTCAGAATATAGAAATCACAATAAAGATGATTCAGTAATCGACGTGGAAGCCGTGGAAGTGGAGGATGAGGATTAGCGCTAAAGCCCTCCAATCAGGCAGGTGTGACTGATAGAATTTGTAATGCGTAATCTGTAATTCATAATGTGTAATTCATAATGTGTATCATGCGTATTCTTAATCGATTTTAAGGAGCCTGGCAAATAACGTGGTGAAAAAGAAAAATGCCTCCCCCTCCGGAAACAGTTTGTTCAGTATGGTAAAAAAAGCCGCTCTTTTGACCGTCACTGTGTTTGTTCTCAGCGGCCGCCACAGCCTGGCGGAGCTTGATTTTTCCCCGTTTTTTTTCTATTCCTGGGAAGAAGAATCAGAAGTCAGAGCGCTGGGACCTCTTTTTGAGCTTAGCAAAGGAGAAAATCCCGAAACTGATCACTTGCTTACTTTACCGCGCCCTCTGTTCAGCAAATTCGCCGAACCGGACCGGCCTGCCAGCGGCTGGGATGTTCTTTGGCCTTTGGCTTCATCCCGCACTCGTCCGGACGGACATTACACCTATGCCCTGAACTTTCTGCACACCCGCAAAAGCGAAGATGCTTCCCGGCAGCATCAGCGCTGGTGGCTGCTGCCGGTTTTGTATGCCGGGCAGGATCAGGAGGGGAAAAGCTATTTCGCCCTCTTCCCAGTGG
>PUNB01000058.1 GCA_003552565.1 Lentisphaerota bacterium | reverse complement strand
GCGAAAGATTAGGGCAAAAGATTAAGGGGCGCACCCGTTTTTCCCTAATCTTTCGCCTTAATCCAATTGGCCGTGGAACGCACAGCCGCTTTCGAACTTGTGAGCTCCACAAAAACCTTTCCGGACAACCTCTAGCTTCCAGCCAGCGAAAACAATAGAGAAGAGACCGGCGGCCGCCAAAGCCAGTAAAATCACTGATCGCGGCTGAACCGGCGAAGACATCACTTCGCCGAGACCATGCCCAAAAGCGGAAAACAGCATAATCCCCGGCAGCACGGACGGCAGGCTGATAAAAAAATAAGTGCTGAACTTCATTCGAGTCACGGCGAAGCCACTGTTGATCATAAAAGCAGGCGCTAAATTCGTCAACCTCAAAATCATCAAAAGCCCCGCTCCAGCAGCGGCATAAGACTTTTCCGGCCGCTCTGATTTGTCACCGGCTCGAGCCGGTCCAAGCTGCAGCCAGCCATAGCGGGTCAGGATAAAAGCGACGGAAAGACCACTCATTACTGCAATCAACGTCAAAAGCGTTCCCGCCCAAAGTCCGAAAATCGCGCCGCCGGCTGTGGTCAACACGCCGCTGCCGGGAACGGAAACGACGGAAAAGAAGAACCTCACCCCCAAAAACAAGATCACGGCAGACCAGAAATAATCTTCAGAAATCTCAGCCAAAACACTCATTTTTTCCAGAAGCCAATCCCAGTTGATCCATTCACCGCCGACAAGAAAATACAAATTCCCTATCAACAGCCCCACCAATAATGTAATTATAAGCACGCGTAGTAATTTCATAACTAAATTTTTCCCATTTATTTGGAACTTGGGATTTTGAATTTGGAATTTGAAACCTGAACTCTGTCACGAGCAATGCATCATTCCTGAATGTGAATTACAACAAGCTCCCCCCTCAACTTGAAAAGGAACCAAAAAAGGTTCAGGATTGATTTGACAATTTAATTTAGCGGCTTATGTTGGAATTGCCAAACAATATTAATGATTTTGTCAATTAACGGTATTTGAACAAATATGATAATCGCTCCTTTGATAACTCGGCTGGAGAAATTGACCAGTGAAATTCCGTGGTTTGTGCAGCTTTATTCACGGCCCTATATAAAAGTGGTCGAACGGGAAATCAGGATGGCGGACATAACTCATACCGATAAAGTAATCAATATTGGCTGCGGCGCCATTCCTTTCACGGCCGTTATTCTGGCCAGCCGCACCGGCGCCCGAGTCAAAGCCGTTGATTACGACCCGCGAGCCGTGCAATGCGCCCGGCAATGCGTGGCGGCCATGGGTTTGGCTGAGCAAATATCCGTTTACCAGGAACGCGGGGAAACGACCGAGGCGGACGGCTTTACGGCCGCAGTGGTCGCTTTACAAGCGCGCCCTAAACGAGCTATCATAGACAACTTACGGCAGAAAGGTGCTTCCGGAATAAAGATCATTGCCCGATGTCCCAAACAGAGCCTGCTCCGGGAATACGAGGCATTGCCGGTTGATTTACCGGTGCAGGCCGAAACTTTGCATCCGGAAATGCGAACTTTTGACAGCTCTGTACTTTTTGTTTGAAAAGGACAACCCATCATGAAAAAAACAATGGAATCAGGAATGGGCGGATTGCTCCAGCGTCTTGAATACGCGACGGCTTTCCGACCGAGGCTGCGCCGACTGTACGGGGAATGGTTTTACCGACGACTGGTCGCTCGAGAAATTGACCTGGCCGGCATCGCCCCCGGCTCCAGAGTGCTGCATATCGGCTGCGGCCCGGCCCCCCACACGGCCTGTTTTCTGGCTTCGGCCGGCATGCGGGTCACAGCTGTGGACCGTGATGCCGAGGCCATAAAAACCGCCGCCAGAATACTTGAGAGATCCGGAGATACAGAGAAAATCGAACTTCTGCACCGAAACGGTATTGATATTGACCTTGAAGGTTTTCAGGCTGTCTGGCTTTCACTGCATATTGAACCGAAAGAAGAGTTGATCCGTAAACTCTACTCACGAATGTCGCCCGGGACGGTGATTATATACCGGAATCCGCGCGGCTGGCTGCGTTTATTCTACCAGACCAACAATTCCTGGTTCGCGCAAACCACCCGGAAAAATATATTCAGCAAAGCAAGTGTGCTCATACACAAACCCTCCAGCATCGCTCCAGTCTCTCTATCCTGCCTGGGCAACGGGGATTGCGGAACCATTATCGAAGCGCCGCCGATGCCGCTGCTCTCTTCACTGGGCTGTCGTCCCGGTAAACAGATAAGGGTTAAGCATCAGGGGTTGCTCAATGGGCCTTTGATTGTTGAAGTCGAGGGACGCAACAGCGCCCTGGCAGTGCCGGTGGCGGAACAAATCAAAGTTGAACCCGCTGCTTAGTGAATCCTGATTCCGTTCAGATGAATAAGAAATATGCCGAAACCAAATGACAATTCCACCACAATTCTGCTGATGGGGCCGCCCAATGTGGGAAAAAGTGTTTTATTCAACCATTTCACCGGCCTGGATGTCAGCTGCGCCAATTATGCCGGCACCACCGTGGAATACGCTGCCGGCGCCATGCGAGGGCTGTCGCGTCCAGCTGTACTGGTCGATGTGCCGGGAACCTACGCATTGGAAGCTTCCAATGAAGCTGAGAAAACGGCGATTGACATGCTTCTTCAGTCCGGCTCCAGGAAAGCAGGCACCGGCCATTGTTCGAGCGCGAAAACCCAATTAAGCATTCCCTCCCCTCCCGCCGCGGTTATCTGCGTACTCGACGCGGTGAACCTGGAAAGCAGTTTATTTCTGCTTTACAGTATACTTGATTATCACCTGCCGGTGGTCGCGGTGCTTAACCGCGTCGATGTCGCCCGCCGCCAGTGCCGCGGCCGCCTCCACCGCACCCATGTCCAGAAACGCCCCGTCCGGCACCGGATCGCCCAGTGCGGCCATCACCGCGCGCACGGCAGCCCGGGTGCCACTGCCCTCTGCCCCGGCGGCGATGCGCAACCCGGCCCAGTCGCCGGGGTCATCCGCCGACACCCCCGCGCGGTGCAGCACGAACATCGGCTCCAGCATCACGGCGGCCAGCGGCGTCGTGCCATCGAGCGCCGGCACGCCACCCTGCATCAGCGCCGTGTCGGCGCCCG
>PUNB01000161.1 GCA_003552565.1 Lentisphaerota bacterium | reverse complement strand
TATTGAATTTTGAATTCTGAATGTTGAGTTTAGGACAGACCATGCAGTTCCACTTCAAAATTCATCATTCAACATTCAATATTCAACATTCAAAATTGTGTTTCACATAAGCCCGGCCGCCGGCACGGTGCGCCGGATCCCCCCGAGGGAGAGACTGTTGCGGCATAAAAACTTTGTCCCTAATCCGCCTCAGGCGGATCTCGCACCTGATTCCAAAGTCAAAAAACACTGGACAAGGTTCGAGACAAGGTTCGAGACAAGGTTATATATTCGAAGTCTCACATAGGCTATAGGATATCCGGAAAGGTGTTTACGGTTTCTACATGCACAAAAAACAGGCATCGAAACCCTTTTCGCGGAGGATCAGGCTAGGAGTGAAAGATTATTAAAACTTTACCGAGATGAAGGTTGAAAACGAGATTATGAACGAAGTAATAAAAGTTAATCAGCTGAACAAAAAGTATCCCGGCGGCCAACAGGCTTTGCGTGATTTTTCTCTTGTTGTTAAAGAGGGAGAGATATTTGGTTTTCTGGGGCCCAATGGCGCCGGTAAAACCACGGCCATAAAAATTCTTCTGGGCCTTCTGGAGGCTACTTCCGGAGAAGTTCAGGTGCTGGGGGGCAATCCAGCACAGCCGAAGGTCCGTCGAGGCTTGGGATATCTGCCGGAAACCGCTAATTATTATGAATTCATGAATGTTCTGGAACTGCTGCGCTTTTACGGGGTATTGTGTGATATGAGCAAAGAAGAAATTGATCGTCGCGGCGATGAAATTCTAGAACTTGTGGGGTTGTCCGAGGTTCGGCGGAGGCCTCTGCGGGAGTTTTCCAAAGGCATGCTGCAGCGTGCCGGAATTGCCCAGGCTTTGCTGCACGACCCACAGCTGCTGATACTGGATGAACCGATGACCGGACTCGATCCTTTGGGACGGAAGCGGATGCGGGATATTATTCTCTCTCTGCGCGAGCAGGGGAAAACAGTCTTTTTTTCGTCCCATGAACTCTCGGAAACGGAGGTGGTCTGTGATCGTTTCGGCATTCTTAAACAAGGAGAACTCTGTTGGTGTGGACATCCTTCCGAAATGGTCGGGGATGGAGATGTCAATCTGGAGCGCATTTTCCTGCGGTTTATACAGGAGGAGTGAGCACTGTCCGCCAGACCCTGTGGGGAAAGTGTTCGAGACCTAATTTAGTTTTGTGCATGCAGAGATCGTAAACACCTTTTCGCGTAACCGCCCGCCAGTGGCAGAATAATCCCATATCAGGATTGTTCGGGCTGTGGAGACCGATAAAGATAGTCGGTTACGCGTAAGCAAGTAAGAGTGGGGTGAAGGGTGGGACGAAGAGTGCGACGAAGTGTTTAGAAGAAAGGCGAGGAGACCATGATACTTAATCCCGAACTTAATCGAACACTTGAGCTCAATCTTAGTTGGTTACGCTTAAACCACTTGCTTCGTCGGTATGGAATCAAAAAGAATGTGGACTGAAGTGGCACTTCATTAATTCGTGCGAATTCGGCCATGCTATTTTTGTTTTGAACAGAAGTTAACAAAGGCAACAAAGAAAAGGGAAATAAAATTCTCCGATCATATTAATTGTCAATCGAGCTTAGAAAGGAAAAATACGCATGAGTGATTTTAGAAAAATTCGCGCTGTCGCCGGCGCTTCCCTTCTGGAAATGGTCCGCCGGCGGGAAATCTACGCCGCTTTGATTTTGACTCTGGTGCTGCTGACCCCACTGGCTTTGGTTAATTTTTTCGGGGTTGAGGGTATCGTTCGTCATCTCCGTGAAGCGGCGCTGCTGCTGATCTGGATTTTTTCGATTATTATCACCATTACCTGTGCGGCCCGGCAGTTTCCTGGAGAGCTGGAGCGCAGAACCATACTGCCTTTACTCTCCAAACCGGTCAGTCGCGGTGATGTGGTTCTTGGAAAGTATTTCGGCGCTTTCGCGGCCGCCGCTGGGACTCTGATTGTATTTTATTTATGCTACCTTCTGCTTACGGGGCTGACCTCTGCCGTCTGGGTCAGTCTGACCTTGATTCAAACCGTGTTTCTGCATCTATGTTTTGTCGGTTTGCTGGCGGCTCTGGTGTTAGCCGGTTCAATGCTGTTCGCGCCGGCTGCCAATATCACCATTTGTTCTCTTGTCACCGTCGGTATGCTGCTCTTTGGCCAAAGGCTGCCGGAGTCGGCGGCTGAAGCTGTTTTTCCGGCCAATTGGATTATCATGGCGGTTCACGCGGTTTTTCCTCATTTCGAATTCTTTGACGGGCGTGTTCGTTTAATCCACGAGTGGGGGCCTTATGAATTTTCGTTGCTGGGAATAGTTTTTGTTTATACTGTTTGTTACATCGCGCTGCTGATTATCGCGGCCATGGTTTTATTTAAACGTAAAAGACTTTAAAATGACATCGAAACGTACACTTATCGGACTTGTTCTTTTACTGGCAGCTTGTCTGCTTTTGACGGAACGAGCGATCAACAGTCATGAGCAAATGCAGAGCCAGGCCGAAATGAGCGGCCGGAGTCTGCTTGACAGGGTTTTCGGGGAATCCCGGGCAGTCCTGGCTGAAAGGATGTATTACCGGGCGGATGTTTATTATCATGCCGGGATCGGCCATGCCGATCATGATCACGACCATCACCATCACGACCATCACCATCATGACCATCACCAAGACCACGGTCATGAACATGAACATCATGATGAGGCGGATGAAGATGAAGTGATTTCGGCCTTGGAAGAAGAGCTGGGCTTTACGGATGATGACCCGGCGGAGACAACGCCTGAGGAAACGGCACACTCCCATGCATTGTGTGAGCATGATGACCATCACCATCATCATGAGCATAAGCCCAGCTCAAAACATGAGTTCAATGACTGGTGGTCCCGTTTAAATCGGCGCTTGCATCCTCGGGGACATCGCCATTTGCGGGGCGCGCGGGAAGAAAAAGAGGTTCTGCCTTGGCTTTGGGCGGCGATAAGAATCGATCCGGATAATCCGCAGCCATACCTGGATGGGGCCTATTTTCTAGGGCATCGGCTGGAGCAGCCGGACAAAGCGCTGGAATTATTGAGCCAAGGGATTGAACGTATATCGGAGGAGGTGGAATTATACTTTGCCAAGGGTACATATTTATATCATTTGTATGATGATCACAAGCAGGCTTTTGAAGTGCTTGGGCAGGGGCGGAGGCAATGGCTTGAACAGTGGCGCCGGTTGCAGCGGGAGGAATCCCCGGAAGGCGTGGACGACGAAGAAATCCCGAACTCGCTGCTTTATTTTCGCCTCCTTGGATATATGGGCAGGATTGCTTATGACAGCGGTGATTTGGAGACAGCCAAGGCTATTTATGAAGAAGCTTTGTTTTTTGCCCCCAGTGAAAGAATGCGCTCCAGATTGAATGAGCGAATACTTGATCTGGATGAAAAGTAGCGGTATTCATAAGGGCTGAAAGCTGAAACCTGAAGTCTAAGGTCGGAGGGGGGAAAGCTAAAAGATGAAGGACTACATGACGATGGGACTACGGGACAATAGGACTGCGAGAAAGCTGAAGGCTGAAACCTGAAGTCTGAGATTGGAGGGAGGAGGTTATATGTTTGTGGCTATTCTTATCTGCCTCAAATACATAGCTATTTAGCGATCACCACACTAGTGTGCGAGTAAGTGTACGAGTATGAAGAAGCGCCGGCAAACACTTACTCTTACACCTACTCGTACACTCTAATCTTCATTGTCCTGCATGCTTATATCAATAAGGTTCGATAAGGTTGGCAGTGAGCACGAAATCAGGTCACGAATCCATTTTTACTTTGATAATAATAGGTGGAGCGGGTGATGGGAATCGAACCCACCTGGCTGGCTTGGGAAGCCAGAGCATTACCACTATGCTACACCCGCGACTGGAATACGGATGGGTTGATGAACTGCCCGAAGGGTTGACAAGGAGAAGGAGGAATGGTGGGCGATACGGGATTCGAACCTGTGACCTCTTGCGTGTCGAGCAAGCGCTCTAACCAGCTGAGCTAATCGCCCACGTGAATACTCAAATGATTTTTTACTATAATCAGGGTTGCCGGAATGTCAACTTTTCTTTCCGGTTCTACTCATGGAGGAGGGGATGACATCCTGCTGAAGATCTTTCATTTCGAGGGTCTGATAAAAAATCTGCCGCAGAATCTGAATCAGAATAGTGCGTGCTTCAAGACTGATCTGGACATCTTCAAATGAATCTTCCAGTTCACTCCAGAAATCTTCCACGGTTCCGCTTTCGACTTCCAGGGTATCGCTTTTGGCGATGTTTTCTATAAGCTCTTTTTCCTGCTTCTGTAGTTGGTTCCAGAATTTTTCCAGGGAAGTGTTGATTTTCGGCTTGTTGTTTTCATCGTAATGCAGGCTGCGGATGAGGTTATTAAACCGCAGTTTCAACTGAGGGGTCAATTTGATCTTCCTCCCGATCTCGGTCCAATCCAGTCTTTCCACCAGGAGATCGACAAAGCGATGAGAGCGCTTAATTTCCTTGCGGTTTTTGTCGCTGACAATTCTTTCATCGCCAAGGGTTTTTTCGAGCTTGCCGATTTTCTCGTTCAGTTCGCGGGTTTTGGCGCATTGGTTTTCGTATTTATTCCGCCAGTCTTTAAGTTCCTGATTCCGCCGGTTAAGTTCATCCTGTAGAACTTTTGTCTTTCGCAGAAGTTCTTTTTCTGATTCCTGACGAATATTTTCAGCTTTTTCTTCGGCCTCTTCCACCTGGCGCTGGAGTCTTTGCCTTTCTTTCTGCACCGCGGCCAGCTGTTTGGAGGCGTTGCTGTCGGCCTGTTTCTGATCTTTGTTCTGGCGCCGGAGCTGCTGAACTTCCTTGTTCAGGTGATCCAGTCTGGCTCGGGCTGATTCCAGTTCGTTGTTGAGGCGGGCGATTTCGCTCTCTTTTTCCTCAAGGGCTTTGTCGCGTTCTTCCAGCTGAGCCAGGAGTTCTTGATTGCCTTGGGTGGAGTCAAGTATTTTTCGGGCTTGATCTTCGGTCAGCTTCAGAGGGCTGAAACAAAGCAGAGCCCGCCATTGGCGCAGGTCGGAAACGGAAAAGAAGCGGTCAAATTCCTCATCCGTGAGGATGTAGTCGTTTTCATTATACTCGTTGTCTTTTAAGAATTTTTGGTACTCTTCGGAGTTGAAGTGCTTTTCCAGCTGGTCATAAAGTTCTCCCTGCTGAGGATACCAATATACGAAAACGGCATTACAGAGAGCATGCGGGAAGTCTTCTTTTTCTGCTTCCTGAACGAATATTTTTTCTATCCGCTCGCGCCATTTTGTGTCCAGCCGGTGTCCGCCGATTGTGCAGCGCTTATGGATACGAGTATTAGATTGAACGAGATTTCGGAGCGTGTTCCAAGGCAATTCCTTGAGCATTCCCTTCAGGACTTCGGAACGGTTTATGTGCTGGGCCAGTTCCTTATTCGGAAACATCCAGTAAGTACTCCTTTTGTAGAAGTTCAGCGGTCTTTTTAATCAGGGCATCCGCCATTTCTCGTCGGACGGAGCGGTCAATTTTTGTTTCTGCCGCCTGCAGGCCCGCGTAAATTTCCGGTTTTGACTTCTGCCGAGACTCTTGTTCCGCTTGTCGGCAGAGCAACAGAGCTTCCCGCCATTTCTGCTCTTGGCAAAGAGCAACACATTGACTCATATAGTCGGCGGAGTCCGGAGATTTCTGTTTCGACTTTGACGCGGCGGGCTTTTTGGCGGAGCCGGTGGAGTTTATTTTCTTTTGCGCGGCCTTCTTAGGCATAGTGCTGTTATGGTCAAGAGTATTTCAGGGTTATGAAAAAAAAATGGAGGCGCGGACCGGATTCGAACCGGTGGATAAAGGTTTTGCAGACCTCTGCCTTACCGCTTGGCTACCGCGCCATTCAACTTAAGCCTGTTTCCGTTAAATGATGACGACAAATTCAGGAATCGGTTTTGGACTGTGAAACTGTGAGGTCACAGGAAGTCCTCTAACATACTATCAGTAATGAAGAATTCAAACTCCAGTATGATTAATTCATGCGAATTCGGTCATGCGTTATTCTGAAACCTGAAACCTGAGGGCTGAAACCTGAGAAAGGAAGCCGGTGGTTTCGACCGTATATTTTTTGTGTATTTTTGTGCCCAGGTACTTACTAGTTAAATCTGCATTAATTCCTTGGTTTTTTCTTCCAGCAGCTGATCTATTTGTTCAATATGCTGGTCTGTAAGCTGCTGTAATTCTTCCTGCAAATCGTTAAGATCGTCTTCGGTGATTTCGGATGCTTTTTCAGCTTTTTTGGCGGTGTCTTTCATTGTCCGCCGGATATTTCGCACTTCAATACGGGCATCTTCCGCCTGTTTTTTTACCAGCTTACTGTATTCGACTCTGCGTTCTTCGCTCAGTTCCGGAATCGGCAGTCGGATCACCCTGCCGTCGCTTACCGGTCCAATGCCGAGGCTGGAATTCTGAATCGCTTTTTCGATGTTGGAGACAGCGTTTTGATCCCAAGGCTGAATCACCACAAGCCGAGGTTCCGGAGTGGTTATGCTGGCTATATCGCGGATTTTTGTGGTGGTGCCGTAGTAATCCACGGGAATATTTTCCACCATTGCCGGCGATGCTTTGCCTGTGCGTACGGAAGAGAAGTGCTGGTTTAAAGCTTGCAGGGCATTCGCCATTCTCTTCTTTGTTTCCGGTATCAGATTTTCCACAGAAACATTTTCACTCATGATAAATCTCCAATGGTTTTAAATAGTCAAGAAAGAGTATACTTGTGTGAGACTTCGTGGTTTCAGGTTTCAGTGTTCAGGTGTCAGGGTGAAACCCGAAACTTGACACCAGAAACCATTCAACAAGTCTCACCCCACGGTATCAGGCCTATCGCGCCGGCGGTCAAGCTTGTGTGAGACTTCGCATTGTTAACCTTGTCCCGAATCCGCCTGAGGCGGATCACAAATCTAATTCCAAAGTCAAAAAAAACTGGACAAGGTGCGAGACAAAGTTTTATTATTCGTGCGTGTATAGACCATAAACACCTTTTCGCATACCATCAAGCTATCCACTCAAGTTGAAGAGGAACCAAAATTCAGCCGCCTTGATTGTGCGGCGGTCGCTGCGGATTTTCGTCAATGACGGTTTCGCAATCACCAACAAATGTTGAGTTATCTCTTGAGCCTTGTAACGTTTGACTCAAGGAATCCGGCGGCAGAAAATCGAACACTATAATCGGGATTTGGTTGTCCCGACAGAGAGAGAAAGCGGTGGAGTCCATTACTTGCAGGCGGAGCCGAATGGCATCGGCGAAAGATAGGGATTTATATCTTTTCGCTTTTTGTTCACGGTTGGGATCACAGGAATATACCCCATCGACTTTCGTGGCTTTAAGTACCGCGTCGGCATCGATTTCGCATGCCCGCAGCGCGGCGGTGGTGTCGGTGGTGAAAAAGGGGTGTCCGGTGCCCGCGCCGAAAATCACTACTTCTCCGTTTTTCAACAGTGATTCGGCATGCCGGCGGTCAAATATTTCGGTGATTCCCGGCAGTTCGATTGAGGTCATGACTCGGGCCTTAACGCCGGTGCTTTCGAGAGCGTCTCGTAAAGCCAGACTGTTCATGACGGTGGCCAGCATGCCGATGTAATCACCGGTAACCCGGCTGATACCGGAACTGGAGGATTGGAATCCGCGGAAGAAATTGCCGCCGCCGACAACTACCGCCATTTGCACGCCGGAGGATAAAGCGTCGGCAATTCTACCGCAGACGCGACTGATGGGCTCTTCCTGAAGCGCCGTCGAAGAAGCATCGCTTTTCAATGCTTCTCCGGAAAGCTTCAGGAGGACGCGGCGAAATGGCGGAGACACCGTTGCCATATACTGTTCACAGCTCCTCTCCCACCTGCCAGCGGGCGAATCTTTTGACGGTTACATTCGGTGCGATTTTAGCGAGGCTGCTCTTGTCATCGCGCAGCCATGGCTGATGGCTCAGGCAGACCTCGCTGTACCATTTATGAATTTTGCCGTCGATGATTTTTTCCATGATTTCCGGCGGCTTCCCCTCCACTTGAGCGGCGGCGATGCTTCTCTCTCTTTCGATGGTTTCCTGGTCGATGTCATCAGGAGAAACATAGCGGGGGCTGAAGGCGGCAATATGCATGCAGATATCGTTGGCCAGCTCATCGGATGCATCGCCTTCCAGTTCCGCCAGCACTCCGATTTTGCCGCCCATGTGCAGGTAATGAGCGAATCGCCCGCTGGTTTCCCAGCGGACGGCTCGACGCACTTGCATGTTCTCCCCGATTTGGGCCACCATTTCTCCGAGGTTTTCTTTTTCGTTCTCACCAATAACTTCCGTGAGGTCCTGGTCGCCCTGATATTCGTTCAGGATCCGATTGGCGACATTCCTGCCGTACTCCTGAAATTTTTCATTTCGCGCCGCGAAATCCGTTTCGCAAAGCACTTCCACCATGACGGCGACCGGGTGCTGCACACAGACCACGGCTCTGCCTTCGGTGGCGGAACGGGAGGCTTTTTTCGCAGCTTTCATGATACCTGTTTTACGCAGATGCTCAACCGCCTGTTCCATGTCGCCGCCGCTTTCGATCAGGGCGTTTTTGCAATCCATCATGCCGGCATCTGTCCGGTCTCGGAGTTTTTTCACCATCTGAGCTGTGATTTCTGGCATCTTATATTATTCCTTTCATGCTGAAGTATGATTGCTTATTTTGCTTCCGTTGACATGCTTTCTTCGGAAGCCGCTTTCTCAACAGGCTCTTCTGTGGGCTTCTCTTCCTCGGCTTCAGCCTCGACTGGTTCCGGGGAGGGAGCTGTTTTTTCAGTTTCCTCCTGCGGGGGTTCAGCGGGCGCCGCCTTTTCTTCAGAAGACTCGGGTTCGGCTGTTGGAGTGTTTTCTTCTGTGGCGGGTTCGGTTCCCCGTGGTTGTTCCGACTCCGGTTCATCCGCGGTCAGTTCAATGTCGGTGTTGACTTCTTTGCCGCTTTCCTTCAAACCTTCTTCGACAGCGGCGGTTAAAGCCTGTAAACATACTCTGATTGAGCGCAGGGCGTCGTCGTTTCCGGGGATAGGATAATCAATGGGGTCGGGGTCGCAGTTGGAGTCAACAAGCGCCACCACCGGTATGCCGCATTTATTGGCTTCTTTTACGGCAATTTCCTCGCGCCCAATATCTATAACCACCATGGCTTTAGGAATTTTACTCATGCCGATTATGCCGCCGAGGTTTTTTTCCAGTTTACTCAGTTCGCGTCTTTTGCCGGCGGCTTCTTTGTTGGGCAGTTGCTCAAGTGTGCCGTCTTCCTCCATGCCGCGAAGCTGCTGGAGATATTTTTTTCGGCCGGCGATGACCTGATTATTGGTCAGCATGCCGCCGAGCCATCGATGGGCCACGTAAAACATGTTGGTTTTTTCCGCGGCCTGCCGGATTACATTCTGAGCCTGTCGTTTGGTGCCGACAAAAAGTATGTCGCCGCCGTCAACAGCTGTCTGGCGCAGGAAATCACAGGCTTCCGCCAGTTTGCGCATGGTGATGGTCAGGTCGAAAATCGTTACCTTATGCCGCACACCGTAAATATAAGGTTTCATTTTGGGATTGCGGCGCTGGCTCTGGTGCCCGAAATGAACACCTGCTTCGAGAAGATCATTGATGGTGATTTTTGCCATAAGCTGTTTCCTTAGTGTTTTTTTCCGCTTTGCCAAAGGAATGTGAACAACGGTTCGACACCGTATGCCCAAAGGTCCTGGAAGCGAGAATGGGGGTTTGGGTGTATTTTTATGTCGCGGCGACTAATCGACGCCGGAACAGCGATGTAATATAATCATTAAATATGATTCAGCCAGCGGTGAATGAAGAATACTTTGCGATTAACTCGATTCACCGGATTGAGAACCGCCTGAACGAGCTGTTTGAAGAGAGATAAAGACCAGAAATAAAAAGAAGCCGAGGAGAAACAGGGCATTGAAATCCAGCCATGGCAGGGGGAGAAGATTGTAAATCGAGGCAATAAGCAGCGGCGGCACACCGACGTACAGATAAAAACCATGCACTCCTTTAAATCCGTAATTTCTCAGGGAGCCGCGAATGACAAAAGGAACCGCGGTAAAGATCATGGTGTAAAAGAAATAGAGAAATGTCAGATGAAAGCTGACACCGACGAAGAGAGCGGGAAAACCCGCCGCCCATGTCCATCTGCGCAGCAGAGGGACAATTTCATCTTCGCCTAGAACTTTTTTCTCTACCCCGAGAGATGAAATCTTTAACTGATTAAGAATTTTACCCTCTTTCCACAAGGGACGTTTGATAATTTCCCGGTCTCTGTTTTTACTCCACCAGTAAACGGTTTCCGGGGATATCCACACTCCGTGTCGGCCTTCTTGATAAGTCTTTATCTCATCACTGTCGGCTTCCTTGTCGACAAAATCGACCCGATAGGAATCTTTCCAGAATGTCGCCGGCAGTCTGGCGGGTTTTTGCCAGCTGATTTCATGGGGTTCGATGGTCAATTGACCGATCCGGTCTTCGAACCAGCCGGCCCAGTCAATCATCCCTCTGTACAGGCGGGATCCATGATGAAACGTAAGTAACAGAGCGCACAATAATAGGGCTGCGACAACCGTTTTAAGGGCTCTTTTCCATGAGTTGAGAGCTAGGGGAAGAAGCAATTGAGGTTGGATGAAAAGTGCGAAGAGAATCCGGCGGCTTTCTTTCGTGAATGAATCCAGCAAACCGTCGCTCCGGGTTTCTGATTGTCTGTCTTGGGTTTGCGGATTCATGAAATTTGATGTTTGAGTTTTTTCTGGGTGTTCTTTTTCAGACGCCGTAATTTGCTTTTGATTCTGAGCAGGCTCTCCGGTGTAAGCCGCTGATCAAAGGTTATGCCGTTAAGGTGGTCTATTTCGTGCTGAAGGCATCGAGCCAGCAGACCGCCGCATTCGCCAAATAGCGGTTCTCCATTTAAAGATTGAGCTTGAAAAACCACCCGGGCCGGACGTTTCACGGCCGCTTGGATGTCAGGCAGGCTTAAGCACCCCTCTTCAGATGTTTCTTCTTCTGGAGATGTCGATGTGATTCGGGGGTTGAGCAGAATCAGCGGCATGCGGGCGAAAATGTCTTTTTCCGCGCCCGTAAGGGAGTCCTGCAAGGATTCCTCTACTGGGCGCAAATCTATAACCGTCAGGCTCAGAGTTTCGCCGATTTGCGTAGCGGCCAGACCGATGCCTCCTTCGCTGTTCATGGTGGCCAGCATCAAAGGTGCCAGCTGACGCGCACGCGGCAGCTCGGCCGGACCGACTGTATGCGCTTGTTGGCTCAATACAGGATCACCTAAATGTCGCAGCGGCAGTGTGCGGTCGACGGTGTTGGAAAAACTTAAAGTGTTGTTCATGGTTTTTGATTTCTCGTATGAACAAAATTTAAAACCCTGACCAGAATCCGAACTCAGTAAACGCGGTATAACTTTTCTGATACTCTATAGACCCCTTACGAAAAGGGTTTTGTAGAGTTCACAAGCTCGAAAGTGATTGTGCGCGCCAGGGCCAATTGGATTAAGGCGAAAGATTATGACGAAAGATTAGGAAAAAACGGGTGCGCCCACTAATCTTTTGCCCTGATCTTTCGCCTTACTTTCTCCAGAGCGCTTGGCCATTCAGAATACCTGCGTCAAATGCAAAGATAATTAGCGATCACCACACTAGTTCAGTCATCCCAATGGGACGGCGGTGAAACAAGAATAAGCAACGACACGAGCCGTTCTGGAAAAGTTCCTGAAGATATTGCAATTATTCATTTGCTTTTTTAAAAAAACGGAGTACTTTACATTTACAATTCTGCTTTCACCGGTGGTTTGGAGGCTCTCTGCCTCTTCCTGCGAGGCTCACATCAGGAACCGTCAGACACGGTCAATGACGGAACTTTCAGTGAACTCACAGAAAAGCCGGTAATTTAATTGATTCATGGATCTGTATTCATGGATTGTAAGCTGTTTCCGGGTGAGAAGGCAGACCCGGGAGCGTTAATTCAGTTAGAGAAAAGAGAGTAAGGATAATGTCAAAAAAGTTATTTGTCGGTGGTGTCAGTTGGGGAACAACGGATGATGGACTTCGGGAAGCGTTCGAACGCTTTGGTGAGGTTGCTGAAGCCAAAATCATTACGGATCGGGAGACCGGCCGGTCCCGCGGTTTTGGTTTCGTGACTTTCAACAATGCGGAAGATGCTGACAATGCCATTCAGGAAATGGATGGCACCGAGCTTGACGGTCGCGCTGTCAGAGTCAATGAAGCGCGCGAACGTGAAGGCGGCGGCGGTCGAGGCGGTTTTCGTCGCGACGGCGGCGGCGGGTTTCGCGGAGGTCGTTAAGTCGTATCCGTCGGCGTAAGCTGACGTAAATAGTGAACACGGGAACGCCGACGGAGGTGATAACACTTCGTCGGCGTTTCTTTTTTTGGGAGAAGAAAAAATGCAAAATATACTGATAACAAAAGTTATGCGCGGTCGATTGCTGTCACTGAGTACCTTTGGTGTCGCGGTTTTTGCGTCTTACCTGCTGACAGGATTTATCGGTGCGGCGGAAGCCGGCCAGGAAATGCCCACGCGGAAGCTTGGACGCACTGGACACAGTACACCGCTTTTCAGCTTGGGTGGACAGTCAGTGATCGAACGGCGGGGGAATGACGAACTGGCTGATGAAATCATCAATCGGGCCTTGGATCTGGGGGTTAATTACATTGATACCGCTCCGCGATACGGCAATGGTATCAGTGAAAGGTATATCGGCCGAGTCATGCGGGAACGGCGCAATGAGGTTTTCCTGGCGACCAAAAGCCATGATTATACTTATGAAGGCACAATGCGACTGATTGATGAAAGCCTGGAGCGGCTGAGTACAGATAAAATCGACCTCTATCAGCATCATAACGTGGCCAGCCTCCAGCAGCTCGACCAGATAGCCGCTGAAGACGGTGCTCTGCGGGCTTTTCTTGAGTTGAGAGAAGAAGGCAAGGTGAGGTATATCGGTATCACCAGTCATTCCCCGAAAGTGCTGTTGCGGGCCTTGGAGATGGATGTTTATGATTGTATGCTGATTACATTGAATCCCGCCGGCTCACACATGCGGGATCGGCAGTATCTGGATGAATTCCTGCGCCAAGCCGAAGACAAGGAGGTGGGAGTGATTGCCATGAAAGTGGCCGCCAGGGGGCGGCTTCTTAGAGGCGATGTGGAGATGCGCGAACTTCTGCACTACGTATGGAGTCATCCAGTGGCAACCGCTGTCGTCGGCATTTCCGAAGTCTGGCAGGTGGATGAAAACGTGGAATCAGCAAAGTCCTTTGAAGAGATGACCGAGTCAGAAAAACGTCAGCTGGAAGATCGGTTTTAGTGAGCTGTGCGCTAGCCTGATTAATTATGTGAATTCGGCCAAGAGTCATTCATAAAGGCTGAAAGCTGAGGGCGGAGTTCGGAGGGCTGAAACCTGAGAAGATGAAGGACTACATGACGATGGGACTACGAGACTATAGGACTGCGAGATAAGAAGACGGAAAGCTGAGGGCTGAGAGCGGGGGGCAGAGGTCGGAGGGCTGGAGCAAGGAAAAGTTGTCACGGCGGGTTCGTACGGTCTAAGGCGGATTTATGGCTTCAGCCCCCGAAGGGGGCGACATGCATATAGCCACGGGCGCGAGCCCGTGGAAAAGGAGCAAGCAAAATAAAAAAGCCCCTCAGGGGGCGACACAACTTCCCCGGATACGCTTAGTCGACCCGCTTCCTTCGCTGTCTTTTGTTATTAAACAAGGCGTTCTGTTTGCGCATGCGAGTCCGTTCCTCGGCGCGGTGCGCTTGATAATCCGGAGCTGGAAGCTCCGGCCACTATCTTAACCGCCGGCGCGATGCGCCTGATACCCCGAGGGGAGACTTGTTGCGGTATAAAAAACCTTGTCTCGCACCTTGTCTCGCACCTTGTCCAGTGTTTTTTGACTTTAGAATTAGGTTCGGGACAAAGTTCGGGACAAGGTTAACAACGCGAAGTCT
>PUNB01000114.1 GCA_003552565.1 Lentisphaerota bacterium | reverse complement strand
CGCGGAACGCACAGCCACTTTCGAGCTTGTGAGCTCCGCAAAACCCTTTTCGCACGGGCTCTTGCTATAATGTTCTCATTACCCGACAGGGATTGCCGGCGGCAACGACGTTGTCCGGTATGTCTTTGGTGACTACGCTGCCGGCGCCGATGGTGACATTGTCGCCGATGGTCACTCCGGGGCAGACAATGGCTCCGCCGCCGATCCAGACGTTGTCGCCGATGACAATCGGTTTTCCCAGTTCCAGGCCTTGGAGCCTTAAATGCGGTTCGACAGGGTGGGTGGCGGAGTATATCTGCACATGCGGCCCGAACATGGTGTCGGCTCCGATGGTCACCCGGTTGACATCCAGAATAACGCAGCCGTAATTGGCGTAGAAGTTGTCGCCTATTTCAATGTTGCGGCCGTAGTCACAGTTGAACGGCGCTTCGATCCTGAAAGTGCCTCTGGCGTTCAGCAGTGTTTCAATGATGCGCCGCCGTTTGTCTTTCTCATCCGGGCGGCAGTGGTTGAACTCATAGGTTAGGCTTTTAGCGTATTCATGTTCTTTTTGCAGTTGTTCATCCGTGGCGTGATAAAGTTCGCCAGCCAGCATTTTTTCTTTTTCTGTTTTCATGTAAATCATTATTCCATGTTTTTCAATTGTCTTAAGGCAGTGCGCGCGGCGTTTTGCTCCGCCTGCCGCCGGTTGCCGGCGCTGCCTTCGGCCTGGATATGTTTACTGACAGTGACCTGGACTGTGAATTCAGGCTGATGGTCGGGGCCGGTTATGGACAGCACTTCATAATCAGGTATGGTCTTAAATTTCTCTTGGCAAATTTCCTGCAAAACGCCTTTTGGATTGCTCGCCTCGCTTAATTCTTCGATATCCTCCATCAATTCTTCGCAAAGAGAAGTGATCAGCTGTTGCGCGGTGTTGAAATCGGCATCCAGGAAAACGGCGCCGAATATGGCTTCCATGGCGTCGGCGAGTATCGAGTCGCGGTTCTGACCGCCGCTTTTTTGTTCACCTTTGCCGAGTCGAATGAAGTCGCCCAGTTTAAGCTGCCGCGCCAGGCGTGCCAGTCCTTCTTCCCGAGCCAGAATGGAGCGCATCTTGGATAGCTGGCCTTCCGGAGCCTGTGGATGACGACGGTATAATAGATCGCTGAGCGCCAGCTGTAAAACCGCGTCCCCGAGAAATTCCAAACGCTGGTTGTCGTAGTCCACCGCCGATCTTTCCGCGGCGTATGAGGGATGGGTCAAGGCCTGTTTGAGAAGCTTACGGTCATTGAAACAATAACCAAGATGGGTTTGCAGGTTCTGGCTGGATGTCAATGCGAAAATCCTTTTTTCTGTAAGTGATTATTATTCAGTACAAGAGTCTTTCCGGCTGGTATCATGCACTTCATAATGGGGAGCCGGAAAAAGATCCTCCGGAGGAGAACGGTTTTCATGCTTATGCAGAGCGCCGTCAGTAAAACGCACTCTGGTCTGCCAGTCTTCGCCGGCCAGCCGAAAAGACTTGACATACCATACTCCCCGGCGGCTTTCAAAGTCAGTCATTTCCAGAATTCTTTCCGGAGTTCTTCCGTCCTGTCGCAGCCACATGATTCTCAAGGGCGCCAGGTGTTCTTTGGAAAACCATACCTGCAGGCGGTGTTCCGGTTCTTCAGGGTGCTGCAGTAACAACACTCGGCATGGGCGGCCGCGGACGCTTTCAACGGGTTTTTCTTCTATCGGCCGCCAATAAAGAAACACAAACATCAGGTCTTCGGTTTCCAGTCCCAGTTCGCGCAAAGAGATTTCCGTCTCATCTTCCGGTTCCTGTATATGAATTTCCGGGGTGCGGTTTTCGAGGAGATGCACGGCATCATAGATCGAGTTCCTATGCAGGGTGATTCTGGCGCGCATGAATCGCGGTGCTTCGCTGCGCAACGCCAGAGATATATCGGTCGATATTCGCGCCCTCGGAGAACGGTGCTGGACACGTCCGGAGAAACGCCCCCATACATTTTGTTCGAAGGAATGCCTGACCGCGGCCAGGAATTGTTCCGGCGGCAGGTCGGCGGCCGAAAACTCCTCACCAGCCGCAGCATCATTAGGCTCGCCGCCGGTTTGCCGGTTGTTTTCCGCGGCGGCGCTGTGCATTAATACAACAGTGAGTAATAGCGTAAACGCCGAGCGGTAAAGAGGTGTTGTGAAATACATTATATTTTTCCTGCTCCGCTTGAATCTCTTTTTGCGACAGGAGGCTCCTGGAAAATCTCTCGTTTCTCCGCCTTGCTAATTGGTGCGAAACAGCCTGGAGCGCGAGCGTCCTCGCGAGCTCTTTCGCAGAGCACATTCAATTCTGCACCATTTAGTAAATCCCGAGTGAACACTTTCGCGCAGGGTCGGAATGCGGGGCCGTATTAAAATGAAATATAAGTTCAGCCAGGAAAATAATCAAGAGATTTGATGAATAAAGTGTGAATTGCAGAATTCTTAAATTATAGTTATACTTTTTCACGGTACTGCCATTAGATAGACCCCGTCCGGAAAGGGATAGTGTGCCGAATTTGTGCTGAAAAAACCTTGTCTCTAATCCGCCTCAGGCGGATCCCGAACCAAAATCCGATTGGTTTTAATGTTTTCATCTCAAATGGAATATGGTTTGTGATCCGCCTGAGGCGGATTCGGGACAAAGTTGAACTCAAAACACACAATACACCTTTCCGGATACCCTATAGACAGCGGTGTCAAACACGATATACTTGACACCTAATTCTCACTTACTGTAATGCTCTTACATACTTAAACCGAGGAGCTTTTAAGTGCTGAAAAAAATCACATCCTTCCTGCCGTGTCCAACCGTGACCTGCGTGATTGGGCTTGTCGCCATCTTTTGTTTTCTTGTTGCTATTTATCCCGTCACTTCCTGGCGCCGTCAGATCGGGGTGGAGGAGGAGCATCGTCAACTACTGACGCAGGTCAGGTATTTGAGCAATATCATTGATTTGGAAAACGCGCTGCGTCTGAGCAAGGAACCGGGGAATGAAGACCTTGCCGAATATCGTCGATTGAACGATTATTTCAGCCGTTTGCGAGAAGCATTGGATTTTCATGGTGTATGGAGCCTGGTCCTTGATCAGAACGGAGAATTAACGGCGG
>PUNB01000174.1 GCA_003552565.1 Lentisphaerota bacterium | reverse complement strand
ATTTCGTACCCGAAGCAGGTGGTTTAAGCGTAACCAACTAAGAGTGGACTCAAGTGTTCGATGAAGTGCGGGATTAAGTGTCATGGGCTTCACGCCTCTCTCTAAACACTTCAGCATCCTCTTAACCCCACCCTTCGTCTCACACTTACTTGGTTACGCTTAAACCACTATCTTTATCGGTCAGTGGGCGATCCGCCTGAAGCGGATTAATCAGCCCATCCCATGGGATGCTTGTGGATTCAAAATGACTCCTGAAACCTGACACCTGAACACTGAAACCGTCCTGTCTGAAACCAAGCTGTTACCCACAAAAACTAAGAAAAACTAACAACCCATTCGTTTTGAGAAAAAGATATGGTTTTGCCTCGAGGTTACTAGCTTTTCCGTTCTTCAAGCTTTGACGACATTGTCTCTAGGTTTACAGGCGTTGCGCGTGTCGATGATCACTGGCAGGATTTCGGTCAGAGCGTCATGATCCACCCCGTCATGGGCGGTGGCGATCAATCCCGCGTCATAATTGTCCGCGCTTATATCCTCCCATTCGCGGCTGTGATTGCCGGCCAGTTCCGGATGTTCACGAGAGGGATGGACCACGGGACAGTAAGGATCATAATAATCCACCGCAGCGCCGTGGGCCAGGAGTTTTTTCCAGAGTACGTAACTGGGACTTTCCCGCTGATCATCAACATTTTTCTTATAGGCCAGGCCGATAAGCAGTATTCGACTGCCCTTCAGGGGTTTGCCGACGCGGTTCAGGGCCAGCATAGCGCGATGAATGACATAATCAGGCATGGAGGTGTTGATTTCTCCCGCCAGTTCTATGAACTTTGTGGGAATGCCGTACTCCCGGGCTTTCCAAGTGAGGTAAAAGGGGTCTATCGGAATGCAGTGTCCACCTAAGCCGGGTCCTGGGTAAAAGGGCATATAGCCGAAAGGCTTGGTGCTGGCGGCCTTAACCACCTCCCAGATGTCAATGGACATCTCGTTGAATACAACTTTCAGTTCATTCACCAAAGCGATATTGATACTGCGAAATATGTTTTCCATCAGTTTCGTGGCCTCGGCCGCGCGGCACGAGGATACCGGCACAGTCTGATCGATGACGCAGCTGTAAAGCGCTTCCGCCGCCTGCAGTGAATCCGGGTTCAGGCCGCCAACGACTTTCGGGATGGTGCGAGTGGTGAAATCCTGGTTGTTCGGATCCTCGCGCTCGGGAGAGTAGGCGACAAAAAAGTCATTGCCCGCCTTGAGTCCGGATTCCTTCTCCAGGATCGGAATCATAACATCCTCGGTGGTGCCGGGGTAAGTGGTTGATTCCAGCGTGATCAATTGCCCCGGTCGCAGGTGCCGGCCGATCATGGAGGCGGTTTTTTCGATATAACTGAGGTCAGGATCCCGATGACGGGTCAGGGGAGTGGGAACGCAGATGATCACCGCCGAACACTCGGAGGCGCGGGAAAAATCAGCCGTGGCGTCAGCCGTGCCGAGTTCTACAAAATATTTACGCAGAAGATCTTCGCTTATGTGTCGAATATAAGACTTGCCGGCCTTCACTGAATCAATCTTCTGTTGATCGACATCCAGCCCCAGAACGGGAAAACCGGAAGCGGCGAATTCTATGACCAAAGGCAGCCCCACGTAGCCGAGACCGACGATCCCGACCGCCGCCTTGCGGGTGGTGATTTTCTCCAGCAGTTCTTTGTGCATTAGCTTCATTAACTCCTTTTTAAGGCCGGATTGGTTTTTGTCCGAGGTTGCCCGCGGAAAGAATGATTTTGGCTTTAGAGAAAAGAAAAAAGGCGCTCATGGGCAAATGGCCATGTTTTATTACGCCTGGACACTTGAAAATAAAGGACAACATGCTTTATTATAACTTTGTGTGTGGAATTTGCAACAACTGAAATTCCGCGTCAGCAATATTACTTGTCAGGAGTGATTGATGGATATGGATAAAGATAAACAAGCGGCGGAAAACACCGATTCTCCGGTCGAACATCCGGAACCTGAGATTGAAGAAGCCGGACCATCGGCGGTGCTTGCCGCTGCGGAAGATTATAACGCCGGCAAAATCACCGTACTGGAAGGGTTGGCGGCGGTGCGCCAACGGCCCAGTATGTACATCGGCGACACCAGTGAGCGGGGGCTGCATCATCTGGTTTACGAGGTGGTGGATAACAGTGTCGACGAGGCATTGGCCGGGCATTGCGACCGTATCTCGGTGACCATTCACGCTGACAACAGTATAACCGTCAGGGATAATGGACGCGGTATTCCGGTGGACATGCATGAGGCGGAAGGCAAGCCGGCGGTTGAGGTGGTGTTGACGGTGCTGCACGCCGGCGGTAAATTCGATCATGATTCCTATAAAGTTTCCGGTGGACTGCATGGGGTCGGGGTGTCCTGCGTAAACGCTTTGAGTGAATGGCTGGAGGTCGAGGTGCGCCGTGACGGGCAGGTTCACCACATGCGTTTTGAAGAGGGCAGAACCGTCTCGCCCTTAAAAGCTCTGCATAAAGCGGGCAGCTCCGGAAGCACCATATCTTTCAAGCCGGATGCCAAAATTTTTGAGACCACCGAGTTCAATTGGGATATATTGGCCAAGAGGCTGCGGGAACTGGCTTTCCTCAACGCCGGCCTGGAAGTGCGTTTGTGTGATGAACGCAGTGCTGAAGGCGAACGTCGGGAAGTTTTCCGCTACGAAGGGGGCATAAAACAGTTTGTCAGCCATCTTAACCAGGAAAAACATCCCTTGTGCGAAGTGGTGTATTTCTCGACTGAGCGGGAAGATGTGACCCTGGAAGTGGCCATGCAGTACAACGACGGTTTCAGCGATAATATCTTCAGCTACGCCAATAATATCAACACGGTTGAAGGGGGGACGCATCTTTCCGGCTTTCAAGCGGCTCTGACGCGAACCCTGAACACTTATATACGAAACATTCCTTCTTACCGCAACGAAGCCGGTGTTACCGGCACCGATGCCCGGGAGGGACTGACGGCGATTATCAGTGTGAAAGTCTCCGACCCTCAATTTGAAGGACAGACCAAAACCAAGCTGGGCAACAGTAACGTCCGGGGGATCGTTGAGTCAATTGTCAATGACGGCCTCAGTGTTTACCTGGAAGAACACCCGCAGGAGGCGCGTCAGATAATCGACAAGGCGCTCTCCGCTTCCCGAGCTCGGGAAGCGGCGCGAAAAGCCCGCGAACTGGCGCGTCGAAAAACCGCTCTGGATGGCTCGGCCTTGCCTGGGAAACTGGCCGATTGTTCCGAACGCGACCCGTCGCGCTCGGAATTATATATTGTCGAGGGTGATTCCGCCGGCGGTTCCGCCAAGCAGGGACGGGACAGCGGTTTTCAGGCCATCCTGCCTTTGCGCGGCAAACTGCTGAACGTCGAAAAAGCCCGCCTGGATAAGCTGCTCAACAATAATGAAATACAGGCGTTGATCACGGCTGTCGGCTGCGGTATCGGCTCGGAAGAGTTTGACGCTGCCAAAGTCCGCTATCATCGCTTGATTATTATGACTGACGCGGATGTTGACGGTTCTCATATTCGCACACTGCTGCTGACTCTGTTTTTTCGACAGATGAAGCCGCTGATTGAAATGGGTTACGTGTACATCGCCATGCCGCCTCTGTACCGGGTTACCCGGCGCAAGAAATCGCAGTATGTGGAAAGCGACGAGGAGCTGGATAAACTGCTTTTAGATATGGCTCTGGAAGATATTGAAGTGGAAACATCGGCGGGAGAGCAAATAACTCCGCGGACGCTGCGTGAAATCATGGAGGTTGTCCGGGAAACCACTCGTATCGGAGCCGCCCTCGAGCGCCACGGCATCTCTCCCTCGGAATATCTGCGACATAAGCATCCGCAGACCGGGGAGCTGCCGTTGGCCCGGGTGTCCGTGCGCGAAATGGATGGACGTATAACGGAGCAATACGTTTACAATGATGACGAGCAGGCGGCGGCGGTGGAGGCTGCCGAGGAACGGCTCGGGCCGCCCCTGGAGCCGATGCCGGAAGTTAAAAAGAATGAGCCTCCTCCGTCCACGCAGGATAACGAGCGGGAAAAGGGGAATGAAGAGCCTGAAGAGGACGAAACACCGACCGAGTCAGAGGCGGAAGGCAGCACCGGTGAACAGGGGGACAGCCGGGAAGCTTTCGCCACCAGTCATCCGGCGATTGAAGTGGTGCCGATTTATGAAGCCAAAGCTCTGAAGGAACTGGAGGAGCGGTTGCAGCCCATCGGTTTCAGTGTTTCTCAGGTATACGCCGACGGCGATGAAGAATTGGCTAGGGTTAAGCATAAAGACACTTCCCGGCCGGTTGAAAATCTGATGAATATGTATGATGAAATCAAACGTATCGGCCGCCAGGGGCTGCAGATACAGCGTTACAAAGGTCTTGGGGAGATGAACCCGGATCAGCTCTGGGAAACCACCATGAACCCGGAAACCCGGCGGATGATGTGCGTGACCATGGAAGACGCTTACGCCGCGGAACGTATGTTTTCTCTTTTAATGGGAGATGTGGTCGAACCGCGCCGGCAGTATATTGAGAATTACGCGGCAACTGTTACGGATCTGGATATCTAGCCTGAATTATTCAGGCTAGAGGTTATGCGAAAAGGGTTTTATGGTCTATACACGCACGAATAATAAAACCTAGTCTCGCTTTGGTATAGCAGCTTAACCAATCCGCTTAACCGACAAAAAGCGAAATCTCATCCGAAACAAGCACTCTGTTGCCCTCCCGGGACAAGCCCGGCAGGGGCATGAAAACCTTTGATGAAAATATAAAAAACAAGCGGTAATGATTATGGATGAAAAAACCAGTGGTCAGCGACGGGATTTGCCCGCGGGTATAGAGGATCTGCTGCACAGCGCTTACCTGCAGTATTCCTTGAGCGTCAATGTCGGTCGGGCGATTCCGGATGTGCGCGACGGCCTGAAACCCGGCAATCGGCGTATACTCTACGCTATGAAGCAGTTGGGGCTGACTAAAGGGCATGCTTACACAAAGTGTGCTAAGGTTGTCGGTGAAGTCATTGGTAACTACCATCCGCACGGCGATCAGGCGGTTTATGACACCCTTGTGCGTATGGCGCAGGATTTTTCTATGCGTCATCCTCTCATTGACGGCCAAGGTAATTTCGGCAGTATTGACGGTGACGCTCCGGCGGCATACCGATACACGGAGTGCCGGATGGAAAGGCTGGCGGAGGAACTGCTGGCGGATATGGACAAGGGTACCGTCGATATGCGTCCGACTTTCGATGAGGCCAATACTGAGCCGGAAGTGCTGCCGGCGCGTTTTCCCAATCTTCTGGTCAACGGCGGCACCGGCATCGGCGTGGGCATGGCCACCAATATTCCTCCGCACAACCTGGGAGAGGTCATTGATGCCACTGTGGCGGTGATCGGCAACCCGATGATAACCTGCAGGGAATTAATGGAGCACTTGCCCGGTCCGGACCTTCCAACCGGCGCTTCGATTATGGGGATGGAGCCGCTGCGGCAGCTTTATGAAACCGGCCACGGCGTTTTTAAGATTCGCGGAACCGCGCAGATCGAGGAAAAGAACGAGCGTGAGCGTATCATTATCACGGAAATACCTTATACGGTCAACAAAGAACGGCTGGTGAAGTCGATTGCCCAGTTGGTGGCGGAAAAGAAGATCTCCGGTATTTCCGGGGTAAACGACGAGTCCAGCAGCCGTACTGGTATTCGGGTGGTGATCGATGTCAAGCGCAACGCCATGGCCAATATCATTCTCAACCAGCTGTACAAACACACGGCGCTGGAAGTCTCTTTCGGCGCCCAGTTTCTAGTGGTCGATCGCAACCGCCCGAAAACCATCAACCTGCGGCAGCTGCTGCAGCGTTATGTCGATCATCGGCTGGAAGTGATCACGCGTCGAGCCCGTTTCGATCTGAACAAGGCCGAAGATCGAGCCCATATCCTGGAGGGGCTGCTGATCGCGGTCGATAATATTGATGAAGTGGTACGGATCATCCGCCAGTCCCGAACTCGGGAGGAAGCCGGCATCACTCTGCGGCAGAGGTTCGAGCTGAGCGAGAGACAGACTTCCGCTATCCTGGAGATGCGCCTGCATCAGCTGACCGGTCTGGCCATGGAAACACTGCAGACTGAATACGATGAACTGCTGAAGCATATTGATTATCTGAAACGGCTGCTCTCTGATCGCCGGATGCGTATGGACGTGGTGCGCGATGAACTGCTGGAGGTGCGTGAACGCTATGCCACGCCGCGTTTGACCCGGATTATGCCGAGTGAAAGGGAAATCAACAGTGAAGAGCTGATTCCCAGAACCATGTGTGTTTACACACTCTCCAAAGAAGGTTATATCAACCGGGTGCCGACGGAAACCTATCGCACCCAGAATCGCGGCGGCATAGGAGTCATGGGCATGCAGACCAAGGAGGAAGATTATGTAAGACTGCTGTTGACCGCTTCTTCCCACGATTATATTCTCTTCTTCACCAGTTACGGGCAGATGCACTGGCTCAAGGGTTATGAAATCCCCGAGAGCGGCCGGACCGGCAAAGGAAAGGCCCTGGTCAACCTGCTTGAACTCGGAAAAGATGAATTTATTCAGGCCATGATCGCTGTCGACAAGGTGGATGTGGAAGGACGTTACATTGTCATGGCCACGGCCAACGGCACGGTCAAGAAAACCGCCCTTCGACAATTCCGCAATATGCGTCGCAAAGCCATACGGTCGATAAATCTGGATGAGGATGACCAGCTTATCGACGCTCGGCTTACCGACGGCTGTCAGGAAATTCTTTTGTCTTCCCGTTTCGGCATGGCCTGCCGCTTCAAAGAAAGTGATGTGCGGGAGATGGGGCGTGCTACGCGCGGAGTGAGAGGGATGAATTTGCGCGACGGCCAGGGGGGGATCCGTGACGGGGTGGTTTCCATGACCGTGGTGGATCCCGGAGCCGAGTTGCTGGTGGTTACCGAAAAAGGCATGGGTAAACGCAGCTGCATTGGTACCGGCATCGCTGAACAGGATAAAGCCATCGGCGGCGGCTACAGGCTGACCCGGAGAGGCGGCAAGGGGGTCACCAGCATTAAACTTGAAACGGATGATAGAGTCGTGGCGGCACTGGAAGTGAAGGAGGGGGATGAAATCATTATGACTTCCGTTAACGGCCAGATGGTGCGTATCGGTACCGACAGTATTCGCGCTATCGGACGCAATTCCAGGGGGGTCAGGGTAATGCGGCTGCGCGAAGGCGACAGATTAAGCTGTGTTTCTCTGGTCCAGCAGCCGCCCGAAAAAGAGATGGCTGGGGATGAGGAAAACCCTTCGGAAGAAGCTGAGGTGCCCGTAAAAGATCCGGGTGGAGAGCCGTCTGATACTGGCGAAGAAGGCGAAACCGGCGAAAACGCTGGCGAAAAGGAATGATCAGAGTTACATTAATGATTGGTTCTGTTTGTATGAGACTTCTTGGTTTCAGGTTTCAGTGTTCAGGTGTCAGGAAAACCCGAAACCTGACACCAGAAACCATTCAACAAGTCTCCCCTCAGGGTATCCGGCGCCCCGCGCCGGTGGCCGGGCTTGTATGAAACACCGGCCTGCTAAGCGGTTGACGATAACGGCGACGATAATGGATGACGAGCCTCATAATCGTTCACCTTTCTCGCATGCCATGCCGTAGCCTTTGGCGGAGGCAGGTCGCCGATCTCGTTAACCGCTGTTTCCGTCCGGAGGTATCCGGCGCCCCGCGCCGGCGGGCCGGGCTAGTATAAGGCTTCGCGTTGTAGAGCGAGCGAAACTGCCGGAGTTCCGCCTTCAGGCGGCAGCTGCGGCGAGCTTCAGCGAGTGGGCGCAAAGACTATGAACATTCGTCGATTCCGAGGGAAATCGAAGACATTTATAACCTCAAACTAAGGGAAGAATCAGTGGAATCCACTTTGAAAATCACAACCGAGGAAACCGCTCCATGTCATTATAAGCTGCATGTGGAAGTGCCGGCGGAGCAGGTGGACGAGACCTTTAAGGCTCTGGAAAAAAAGTACAACAAGGAAGCAAAGCTTCCCGGCTTTAGACCGGGCAAAGTTCCTCGTTCTATGATCTGGAAGCAGTTCGGTGAACAGCTGCGCAATCAGGCGACGGAGCAGCTGCTTCAGGAAAACGTTAAGAAAGCCATGGATCAGGAGAAACTGAGTCCGGAAAGTCAGGTCATTCCGGCGGATGAAACTTCCAAGGGTGAAAAAACCGCATCTCCGGGGGAGCCTTTGTCGTTCGCGGTGGAATTTGATGTGGAACCGGAATTTGAGCTGCCGGATTACCGAAATATCGCTCTCGCTGAGGAAAAAGCCGAAGTGGATGAAGAGGAGGTTGAGAGACTGCTGGAGGAAGTCTTGAGTAATCGCAAAACCTTTGAAAAGGTTGAGCGCCCGGCGCAGCTTGAAGACATGCTCAAGGCTGATTACCGTGCCCAGATCGACGACGAGGAGCTGGAGCAGTATCCGGAGTCGGCCAAATTCATTCTGCGCAATCAAAGCGGCTGGCTGGCACTGCGCGACCCGGAAATCCTGCCGGGGATAAAGCAATCCCTGGAAGGAGTTGAGGCCGGGGAGAATCGGGAGGTTTCAATCGAGTTCCCAGAAGACTTCTTCGAGAAATCACTGGCCGGCAATTCGCTGCAATATTCCGTGCAGGTGCATGAAGTGCACGCTCCGAAAACTCCGGAACTGAACGATGAACTCGCCAAGGAAGTCGGCGCGGAAAGTGCTGAAGATCTGCGGCGGAAAGCCCGCGCCCATATAGAACAGCAGCGGGCGCAAGAGATAAGGCGGCGACAGCGCCAGGAGATTGAGAACGCTTTACTTGATTCAGTTGATATGACCTTGCCGCCTCATGCTTTGGCTCAGCGGACTTCTGAGATATACATGGAAATGACCCGGCGGGAGTCCGAAGAATCTCAGGCTCAGGATGAATCAGAAGCTGATGGTGAGCAGCCGGTGACTGAGCAGAAGAGCGATGAGGAAAAGCAGCGGGAAGCTGATGAATTGGCTCGCAAAGGGCTGCGGCGCAAACTTATTCTGCGGAAAATAGCGGAAAAGGAAGGTGTCACAGTGGAGCAGCAGGAGTTCCAGTCGATGCTCCAGTCCTTGAGCCGATACCATAACATGGAGGAAGGCGAGCTGCTTGAGAGACTTAGGAACAGCGGACGTATCATTGATTTTCTGGATGATATTCGCGAAAGCAAAACCCTGGATCACCTGGTCTCTCTGTTGACCGGTGAAAAGTCTGAAGCCGGCGAAGGCGAGGGAACCGAGTCTTCAAAGGACGAAGAGCCGCAAGCCGATTCCGCTTCAAATTGAGGGGGCGGCTCGTATCAATCACATTCAGGAATGATGCATTCCCCGTGAGGGAATTCAGGTTTCAGGTTATCGGCATAACTCGGTAAAACGAGAGATTTTTTCAATATTATCGAATTGCGAACGCCCTGGCACCTGAAACCAGGCTGTTACCCACAAACTTTAAGAAAAAACTATTAGCAATCCATTCGTTTTGAGATAGAGCAAAAAAGACAGTTAAGGAGTAATAAAGTGCAGACAAAATCCCAGGCTTATGTCCCTATGGTGGTTGAACAGACCGCTCATGGCGAACGTGGTTACGATATTTTTTCTCGGCTGTTGAAGGACAGAATTGTTCTTCTGGGCACGCCGGTGGATGATCATATCGCCAATTTGATCATCGCCGAACTGCTGTATTTGCAGTCTGAAGATCCCAAGAAGCACATTGAATTTTATATCAACAGTCCCGGCGGCGCGGTTACCGCCGGCATGGGAATATATGATACCATGCGGATGCTGCAATGTGAGATCTGGACCTATTGCGTTGGCCAGGCCGCCAGCATGGGGGCGGTGCTGCTGGCCGCCGGCACCCCCGGTAAGCGGTTCGCTCTGCCGAACGCCCGGATCATGATTCATCAGCCTTGGGGCGGCACCGAAGGAACGGCCAGCGATATTAATATTCACGCTCAGGAAATCCTCCGCAATCGGGAGAATCTCAATCGTATTCTGGCTTATCACACCGGTCAGGACATGGAAACGATTTCCCGCGACACCGATCGGGATCGATTCCTTTCCGCCGAGGACGCACGTGAATATGGTCTGGTGGACCAGGTCATGGAGCACCAGGGTATGGAGCAGGTGCAAAAAAAGAAAACCTCCTCATCCAGGAGGGGCAAGCAGGAGAAAAAATCGTAAATGAGTCGAAAAAACAACAATAATCAGGTTAATCACTGTTCTTTCTGCGGTCGGCCCAATACTGAAACTCCCGCCATGGTGGCCGGACCGGACGGGGTTTACATTTGTTCTGATTGCATAGATATCTGTCGGCACATGGTGGACGAGGAAGGGGGCGTATCGCAGTCACCAAGCGAGGTTCATAAGCGGAAAAGCCGGGGACAAACGCCGGAAATACCCAAGTTCGAGGTGCCGCGCCCGGCGGAATTAAAAGATCATCTTGATAATTATGTCGTCGGTCAGGAAAGAGTGAAAAAAATTCTCTCTGTGGCCGTGCATAATCATTACAAACGGCTGCAGCACATCCGCGAGGGCGGAGTGATAAGCAGCGGGGTGGACATTGAAAAAAGCAATGTGCTGATGATCGGCCCCACCGGCTGCGGTAAAACTCTGCTGGCTCGGACCCTGGCCCAAAAACTGGAGGTGCCGTTCGCCATGACCGATGCCACCACTTTGACCGAGGCCGGATACGTTGGTGAGGATGTGGAGAACATTCTGCTGCGGTTGATCCAGGCCGCCAATGAAGATATCGGCAAAGCTCAGGTGGGTATCATTTACGTGGATGAGATTGACAAAACCGCCCGGCGCACGGAAAATGTCTCCATCACTCGCGATGTTTCCGGCGAGGGTGTACAGCAGGCGCTGCTGAAAATTCTCGAGGGCAATATAGCCAATGTGCCCCCGAAGGGAGGCCGGAAACACCCGCAACAGGAGTACTTGCGGATTGACACTACCAATATTCTGTTCATCTGTGCCGGCGCTTTTGTCGGACTGGAAGACAGTGTGCGCCGGCGTATCGGCAAACGGGTGCTTGGCTTTTCCGGCCCGGCGGAGCAGAGCGAGGAAGAACGCAAAATGCTCGAGGGAGCCCAGGTGCTGGAAATGGCCGAGCCTGAGGACCTGTTGAAATTCGGCTTGATACCGGAATTCGTCGGGCGGCTGCCGGTGATCGCGCCCTTGGCGGAACTGACCGAAGAGGACTTGGTCAAGGTGCTCACCGAGCCGCGAAATTCACTGATTAAACAGTATCAGACTCTCTTTTCAATCGAAGGAGTGGAACTGAAGTTTACTGACGGCGCGCTGCGGGCGCTTGCCCGCCTGGCCAAAGAACGCGGCACCGGAGCGCGCGGACTGCGGGCGATTTTGGAATCCCTGATGGTTAATGTGATGTATGACGTGCCGTCCCGCCAGGATGTCGAGTCATGCACGATAACCGAGGCGGCGGTCGACGGCAGGGAATCGCCGCGGCTGAAGAAAAAAACAGCCGCCAGACAGCGTCGCAGCGCCTGATTAATTCAGGATAGGCAAACATCGCTCAAAACAACCATGAAAGATTTCGAATCTTTATTCAGAGAACTTCAGCGCAAGGCGGCGACGGCGGATGAAAATTCCGGCACGGTGCGCATGCTTGAAAAGGGCAGACACGCAATCGGCAAGAAGCTGGTTGAGGAGGCGGCCGAGGCCTGGATGGCGGCGGAGCATGAAGAACCGGAAAGAGCCGCCGAAGAACTTTCCCAACTGCTTTATCATATACAGGTGATGATGCTTGCCTGCGATCTGGATTTACAGGATGTTTACCGCTATCTGTAAACCGTTGATTCAGTCCGGGGCTGGGCGCGATGCTTCGCTAAAACTCCTGCGAAAAGGTGTTTATGGTCTATACACGCACGAATAATAAAACCTAGTCTCGCACATTGTCTTGTCCGCCTCAGGCGGAAGTCGCTTTCCAGGGATGCTTCGCATCATTGCAAGACACCGAGCCGAAGGCTCTTTCGGAGTGCGGTGAGTTCTCACCGCTTTGGTATAACAGCTTATGTGAGACTTCGTCAATCTTGAATCCTGAATTCTGAATTTGTAATTTTAAAGTAAAGCAGATACCAGCTGTCAAATTAAAACGGCAGCTCATTTTACAAGGTTGACAAAAGGAATAACCATAAAAATGAGCAATCCAAATAAACAAGCTCCGAATATAATTTTCTTTTTCACTGATCAGCAACGCTGGGACACTTGCGGCTGCTATGGACAGAAACTGCCGGTCACACCTGAACTGGATGCCATGGCTGTGGAAGGAGTGCGCTTTGATAATGCTTATACCTGTCAGCCGGTATGCGGTCCGGCCCGAGCGGTTTTACAAACAGGTAAGTATGCCACCCAGGTAAATTGCCCGACGAATCATCGCCTGCTGCCTTTACATGAAGACACCGTGGCGAAACAGTTGCGACGGCATGGATATGAAGTCGGCTATATCGGTAAATACCATTTGGCTTCTCACGGGGTTAAAGGTGGTGCTGATGATTTCCGGACCAGGCCGGTGCCGAGCGAGCGGCGCGGCGGTTTTGACGATTATTGGCTGGCGGCGGATGCCTTGGAGCATACATCTCACAGTTATGACGGTTATATGTTTGACGGAGCAGGAAATAAACGCGAATTTCCGGAAGGCCGTTATAGGGCCGATGCTCAGACCGACTGGGCCCTGGAATATCTGGAAAATCGGCATCCTCGGAAACCGTTTTATCTCTTTCTTTCCTATATCGAACCGCATCACCAGAATGACCATAATTGTTATGAGGGGCCGCATGGCAGTAAAGAAAAATTTGCAGATTATGAAGTGCCCGGTGACCTGCAGGGAACTGAGGGTGATTGGCGGGAAAATTATCCCGATTATCTAGGGTGTGTAAACAGCCTGGATCATAATCTCGGCAGGATCAGGTCTAAACTGAAGGAGCTGGGAATCGCTGAAAATACCCTGATTATATTCACCAGTGACCATGGCTCGCATTTTAGAACTCGTAACAATGAATACAAACGTTCTTGTCATGATGGTTGCACCCATATTCCCTTGGTGATCCATGGCCCCGGGTTTACTGGCGGTCAGGTGATTGATCAGATGGTAAGTCTGATTGATCTGCCGGCCACAGTTCTCCGCAGTGCCGGCATTGAACCGCCTTCCTGGATGCGGGGGAACGCGCTTAATCCTTTGGCGGATGGGAGTGCCGAAGTTTGGCCGGAGGAAGTATTTATTCAGATCAGTGAAAGCCATTGCGGCCGGGCTGTGCGTACCAAACGATGGACTTACAGTGTCAGAGCGCCGGAATCGACAGGAAAAGAATTGCACAGTAATTATTATATAGAAGATTTTCTGTATGACAATTTTGCTGATCCCCATCAACTGAACAATCTGGTGCATGATTCGGAATATGCCTCGGTGCGGGCGGAATTGAAACAACGTCTGCTCAAGCGCATGGCCGAGGCCGATGAACCGCTGGCGTTAATCGAACCCGCTGCAGTAAATTCCAAATTTAAAACCTCAAGCCCCAAATAAACCACAGCTGTAAATTCCAAATTCAAAATCACAGTTCAAAAAAAATTCAATATGCTTATTGCTTTGCCGAATAAAGGTTCTCTGGCTGAAGAGTCGAGAAAGATCATGCTCGATGCCGGTTATAATTGCCGGCGGCCGGACAAGGATTTATGGGCTCTGGATCCTGAAAACCAGGTGGAGTTTGTATTCCTGCGACCGCGCGATATAGCCGTGTATGTCAGCAGCGGGGTTGTTGACGCCGGTATTACGGGTCAGGATCTGGTAGGTGAGAGCGAGGTTCAGACGGAAGAAATAATCAGCCTTGGTTTTGGGCGTTCTCGTTTTTATTACGCCGTGCCCCGCGGTTCCGGTATCGACCTGGAGCGGCTGGCGGGTAAAAGAATCGCCACATCTTATCCGCGTCTGGTTTCCCGGGACTTGTGTCGGCGGGGGGTTGAGGCTTCCGTGGTTGAACTCGACGGCGCT
>PUNB01000002.1 GCA_003552565.1 Lentisphaerota bacterium | reverse complement strand
GGCAAGTTTGGCGGTCATCTTATCGATTTCCATAGCTGAATCTTTCTTTCGTCACAATTCAAATCCCATTTTTTTGGAAACAGGTGCGAGACAAGGTGCGAGACAAGGGAGGCGCCAATGCTAATATATGTTGTCATTTACTTTTCATGTTGAACTTGACAGTACCGGCCGCGAGGATGCGGCCGCTCCATATTTTTGTGAATTTTTGTGTTTTCAATAATAACATTTATATTTATTAATTCGATTTAAATGCCTTAAAATTATTATATTGTTTGCCGGTTTTTCTCGTTTATTATATGATATTCTGCTGCACCACCCGGGCGAATCAGTGGCGGCGTATTCACGCCTGTTTACGCTGGGAAAAAAATCAAGGAGTTTACACTATGCTTGGAGATTTGCCGATTCGTGGGTGGCTCTGGCCTGCCTGTTGCGTGTTTTAAGTCCCATGCTGAGCGGTTCTGGTGACTTCATTCTGGCTGGTTTTCGTCAAAGCCCAGGAAGCCGCCGCCATCGGTCTGGTGCAAAGATTGACGGATGGAAAAACCAGCATTCTGGCTGGCTATCCTAATTGGCCGGTGGTTGATCCCATCCTGGTCGCTTTGCCCGCTTCCATTGCGGTGATTATCACTGTAAATCCCAGAATCATCACAACATGATTTTAATGTTTCCTTGTGCCCCAGCCGTGAATTTGGCGCAGTGCTTCATACAGGGCGGCGGCGACGCTGTTGGCCAGGTTCAGGCTGCGGCAGTGCTTTCCGACCATCGGGAGGTGGTACAGTTTATCCTGATAACGGGTATATAAATCCTCCGGCAAGCCGCTGCTTTCATTGCCGAAGATTAAACAATCTCCGGCGGAAAAAGAGGCTTCGTAGAAGTTCCGTTCTCCTTTGGTGCTGAGGAAGAAAAGTTTTTCGGCGGGAAAGAGTGATTCGAAAGTCCGCCAGTCTGGATGTACACTCCAGTGCAGATGCGGCCAGTAGTCGAGCCCGGCTCGTCGCAGGCGGGGTTGTGCCAGCGAAAAACCCAATGGTTCGATCAGGTGTAAACGGGCCTCACTATTAACGCACAGCCTGCCGATATTGCCGGTGTTCTGGGGGATCTCCGGAGCGATTAAAACAATGTTAAGCATGTTCAGGTTAATTTTTGCCGCCAGAAACGCAATTGACTCTGGACTTGAGACATGGCGGCGCCGCCTGGCAGGTCGCGTCTGTCGATACTTGACTGCGGATCAAACAGGTTCAAACATTCTTCTTCGGCCGAAGGAATAATCAGCCGCATTTCCTCCAGGGTGATTCGGTTCAGCGGACGGCCTTTTTCCCGGCAGTATCCAACCAGCCTGCCGACTTGACGATGCGCCTCTCGGAAGGGCACCTTCCGGTTCACCAGCCATTCTGCCAAGTCGGTGGCCATGAGCGCCGGATCTTGCGCAGCTTCCCGCATCCTGTTGCCGTTGAACCGCGCCGAAGATATCATGGGAGCCAGTATTTCCAGGGTCGAACCGACCGTGTCCAAAGCATCGAAAAGCCCTTCTTTGTCTTCCTGTAAATCCCGGTTATAGGTCATCGGCAGTCCTTTCATCAAGGTCAGGGCGCCGACCAAGGCTCCGTAAACCCGGCCGGTTTTACCGCGGCTAAGTTCAGCCAGGTCAGGGTTTTTTTTCTGCGGCATCAAGCTGGAACCGGTGCAGAAAGCGTCATCCAATTCAATAAAAGCGAATTCCTGGGAGGCCCAGATAATGATGTCTTCCGCCAGCCGGGAACAGTGCATGGCGATAATCGCCAGGGCGGAAAGGGTTTCGATGATGTAATCCCGGTCGGAGACGGCATCCATGCTGTTGCGGCTGAGAGAGTCGAAGCCGAGTTTGTCGGCCACGGTCTGTCGGTTGAGCGGCAGAGTTGATCCAGCCAGGGCGCCGGAGCCGAGCGGCAGCACATTGATGCGCTGGCGCGTGTCGGTTAGGCGCTGTCGGTCTCTTTCGAACATTTCCACATAGGCCAGCAGGTGATGAGCCAGTGGTACCGGCTGGGCGTGCTGTAGATGGGTGAAGCCGGGAAGTATCAGGTGCTGGAAACGCTCGGCGGCGGAGAAGAGGGCGGTTTGAAGATCCTGCAGGGACTGGCTCAATCTGTCATTGGCTTCCCGTAGATAAAGTCGTTCATCCGTGGCTATCTGATCATTGCGGCTGCGGCCGCTGTGCAGCTTCGCTCCGACCTCGCCGATGTCGTTGATCAGCGCCTGTTCGATGTTCATGTGGATGTCTTCCAGTTGATGGTCGAATTGGAAAACACCTTTTTCTATGCGGGTTTCGATGTCGCGCAGACTCTTTTTTATCATCTCCGCCTCTTCGGAGGTGATAACATCGGCTTCGACGAGCATTTCGGCGTGGGCGATGCTGCCTTCAATGTCCTGTTTGTAAAGGCGTTTATCAAAATCAATAGAGGCCGAATAAAGTGCCGCTCTCTGATCGGTTCCAGAGCGGAATCTGCCGTTCCACAGGCTCATGTCATGATTTCCTTTTTTTGAATAATTTTCAGGGCGGTTTCCTCCCATAAAACTTGGCTGGAGGCGGAGGTGGTGATTATTTCCCAATAGGCGTCGCGCAGAATTTTAACCGCCTGAACAAGTTCCTGTCCATGGTAATTGACCGCCTGCTTGGCGGCCATTTTCAGCCTATAAGGATGGAATCTGATTATTTCAAAACCTTTGTCCGCCCACTGTTGTTTGTTGGTATCGTCCATGTTTTTGACTAGAGATGAAAGCCGGTCAGGTGACTTTGTTTTCAGAATGCGCATGAGTAAAATAATTTGCAGCAGAATGAAAAAATGATCTGAGGTCTGGCGGATCATTCCCATGACATCGCGTTTCTGATCGCGGCTGGCTTCGAGAGTGGACTTGCTCAAGGCCAAGACTTCATCCAGCCGGCGGCTGCCCATGGCGTCTCGCATTGCCCAGGCGCTGTTTTCTCCATCTCCCCGGCACACCTGCCGGGCAGTTTCCAGAGGCACCGGTTTTTCCGAATAACCATGAAAGGCGAAAAGCTTTTCCAGCTCCGGTTCTATGAGTGAGGTATTGGAGCCGATGGATTGCACAAGGTGCTGAATCGCTGGTGCTTGAAGGCGCATCCCCATGTCTTCGGCTCTGCGCTCGACCGCCGTACTCATTTTTTGCTCCCAGCCTGACCGGTTTATGTCCGGTTTTTCATAACTGAAAACTGAACCGTGTTTTTCGCAGAGTTTATATAGTTTTTTTCGCCGGTCCGCCTTGGCACCGCTCAAAATCAGTTGAATGTCTTCAGGGACACCCTGTTCAATAAGCGAGTAGAGTCGTTCGTAAAGTTCACCCCAGACGCCGGTTTTATTCTCTTCTTCGAAAGCGCTGGTGTTTTTCAGCCAGACGGTTTTTTGACCGCCGAAAAAAGGGGGAGACTGGATTGAGTCAATCGTCTGCTTCAGAGCTGCCTGCGGCGATATAGTATCGGATTCGATGATCGTGTCGCAAAGGAAGGGATCCGGATCGTCGCCAGTGAGTTTGCTTGCCAGTTTTTTGGCGGCAGCCTCGATTTCTCCGGTGTCAGTACCGGTTATCAGGTATAAATTTGATTGGCTGGACAAAATTGTCATTATACGTTTTCAGCGGGCCATATACCGGATACTTTCAGAACCAGCAGCAACATGCCGGCCGCGGAAAACAGAGAGGAAATGCGATCCGCCCAGACGATCCACGGAGGTAGATTTAAAAGATGACTGAAAAGACCCTCTTCTTCTTTCAGCTTGCGTGAATAACTCCAGCTGAGACCGAATGCAAGAGCGTTTTTTGTCAGCAGAAAAATACAGAGCCAATAGTAAAATTTATATTCGAACTCCCAGCCCAGAATAAAGAAAAGCAGAATTCCCACTTCCAGAATCAGAACCCCCAGCTCAAGCATGGCGAGCCGCGAAAAGCGCTGAACAAAATCCGTTTCCGGAGTGTTCAGGTCTTCTGGAACGGTTTGCTCCGTCATTTTCTGATCCAGACGCTGCAGCATTTCCGGCTCATGTTTCCGAGTCAGTTTCTCCAGAGGGTTGCCGAAAACGGTTACCCTAAGGCTGAAAATCACAATGGCCCAAATCAGCAGTATTAATAGAAACAAAACGACCTCCCGTATATGGTTATGTTGAATTTGTAATTTTTATGTCGAATGATGTAAATGTTATTTATGTAACCATTCTTTCACGCGGCCGGCAACGCTTTCGCTGTCGAGCCCAAACTGCCGGCGCAATTCTCTGACATCGCCCCAGGGGACTGTCCGGCGCGAGGGCCAGCCGAAATTCAAGGTTTCGCTATCGACGGCGCCGGTCAGGGAGCTGTTGACACGAGTGGCCAGACCTCCATCCAGACAGTGATCTTCAATCGTGACAATCGGCATGGCCGAAGCCTGGGACTTCAATAGTTTATCGTCGAACGGAACGATAAAACGCGGATTGACTACACTCGCCTGAATGCCGGAGCGCGCCAGGATGTCAGCTGTTTCGATGCCTGTCTTTACTTCATAGCCCAAACACCACAAGGCGACATCGGTGCCGGATCGCACCGTGACAGGCTGTTCCGGTCGCAACGCAGGAACGCTTGTTTCCTGATTTATTGAGGCGGCATTGTCACATTTCGGATAACGAATTACACAAGTGCCTTCGAGTTCCATTGCGTATTGCAGCATAGCTCGCAGCTCGTTGATATCCATCGGCTGCATAACGGTGATGTTCGGAATGCTTTGCCAGAAACCCAGGTCATGAATACCGTGATGAGTCGGGCCGTCGGGAACCGCTCCTGCCCGGTCCAGGCAGAAGACGACGGGAAGATTCTGCAATGCCGCGTCATGGAAGGCGTAATCAAGCGCTCTCTGCATGAAGCTGGCGTAAATGGCCACCACCGGCCGGTAACCTTGAGTCGCCATGCCGGCGGCGAAGATCGCGGCGTGTTCTTCCGCTATGCCGACATCAAAAAAGCGCTGTTGATGCCGCTTGCGCACTTGTCCGAGCCCGGTGCCGTCGCACATGCCGGCGGTGATGGCGACAATGCGGGAATTTTCATTCATCATCCGGCACAAATGTTCTCCCAGTCCGTCGCCGAAAGAACATTTGGCGGGGGAGGTATCATTGGCACAAGCTGTTTTCGCTTTGCCGGTTTCGGGATCAAAGCCGCCCAGACCGTGATAGCCGGCCGGATCTTTCTCCGCCGGTTCGTAGCCGCGTCCTTTTTCGGTGAGGACATGGATCAGCAGCGGCTGAGTGTCCAGCGGTTTTACGCGCTCGAGGGTGGCGACCAGCTGGTTAATGTCGTGCCCGTCCAGGGGGCCGATGTAACGGAATCCCAGTTCTTCAAAAAACACCGCGTCCACCAGCATGTATTTGGCGCTTTCCTGAGCTCTGTGCAACAGTCGATGCAGGCAATGGCCAATCCCTGGGATTCGTTCGATGGTTCTGGAAATCGCTGATTTAACTCGATTATAACGCCGGTCAGAGATGATTCGATTCAGGTAGCGTGAAAGAGCGCCGACGTTCGGTGAAATCGACATTTTGTTATCGTTAAGGACGACCATAAGTCGATTTGTCGTTTCAATAACACTGTTCAGCCCTTCCAGAGAAGTTCCGCAGCCCAAAGCTCCGTCTCCGACCACCGCCAGCACTCTGCCGCCGGTATTCATCCGCTCTCTTGCCGCGGCCACACCGGTGGCGGCGGAAATGGCGGTGCCCGCGTGACCGGCGCCGAAGACATCGAACTGACTTTCTTCGCGTGAGAGAAAACCGCAGCATCCCTGGTTTTGGCGCAGTTTTTTAAATAATTCCCGCCGTCCGGTGAGCAGTTTATAGGTGTACGCCTGATGCCCTGTGTCCCAGACGATTCTATCTTCATCCTCTCCAAAAACTCGGAGCAGGGAAATAGTCAATTCCACAGCTCCCAGATTGGAAGCCAAGTGGCCGCCATTATCCGCGATCACCTCAATCAGTTCGCGGCGGATTTCACCTGCCAGAACTGAGAGCTGGTCGAGAGAAAGTTTACGCAGATCACCCGGATGGTTCGTTGCCGCGAGCAGCGGTTTGTCTGTGTTCGGCATTTCGGTCTCGTTCCATTCCTCATTTTTGTCCGTTGTCATTCAACTTTTTGCCTCGTCAGCAGAATTTGTGGCACATTGTGGTCGTCTTTCATACTCAATATCGACGAAGCATGTGGTTTAAGCGTAACCAACTAACCTGAATAATTCACGAGCCAAGTTTGTCGTCCGCCACAAAAAGCAGTTTTTACAGAAGGAAACGAAGAAAACGAAGTATTCTATCCCCGAAATTTTCCTTTTCTTTGTTGCCTTAGTTAACTTCTGTTCAAAACAAAAACAGCATGGCCGAATTCGCATGAATTAATCAGGTTAAGGGTGGGCTTACGTGTGCGATGAAGTGCGGGATTAAGTGTCATGGCCTCCACGCCTTTCTTCTAAACACTTCGTCGTACTCTTCGTTCCACCCTTCGTCTGTTGTTCTTCCTGCCAGTCGATCCTCATTTGCCGACACTGACGGAGGTTTTCCGCCAGAGTCTTCCAGTCTTGGTGGCGCAGGGCTTCACTGAAGACGCTGAGTTCGTTTTGAAATTCACTTAATGCCGCCAGTATTTCCTGTTGATTGTGTTCAAATATATCCAGCCACATTTCAGGGGAGCCAGCGGCGATTCTGGTCATGTCTCGGAAGGATCCGGCGGTGGCGTAATGGCGGGGATCTTTTTGCAGCGCCGTGCGCACCAGGGCCGGAGCCAGCAGGTGCGGCAAGTGGCTGGTGCGTGCCGTCAGCGCGTCATGTTCCGATGGAGTCAGGCAGAAAGTGCGGGCTCCTTGAAGATGCCAGAATCGGCATAGTGCATGCCGCCAATCTTCGGGTGTATCCGGCGTGGGGGTGATGATAACCGCGGCATTGTTATACAACTCCGGATAAGCGGCGGCGAAGCCGGATTTTTCGGAGCCGGCCATTGGATGACTGCCGAGGAATCCAATCCCTTTTTCTTGAAGTACGGGAGTGATTTCATCCACCACCCGGACTTTGGTGCTGGCGACATCGGTAACCAGACAGCCGCTTTTCCATAAACCGGCGTTGCGTTGACAGAAACTGATAGTGGTGTTCACTGGCAGACAGACTACGGTTAAATCCGCTTCCGGCAGTACTTCATTGAGGTTAGTTGATCCGTGATCAATGGCTCCCGCCCGCTGCGCCTCTGCGATTGATTCCTGACGTCTGGCCCAGCCTAGGACCTTTTTTGCTCCCATGTTTTTCTTCAGACTTAATCCCAGGGCGCCGCCCAGGAGCCCCAGTCCGGCAATGGCCACGGAGGGGAAGGGGATTGATTCGGGATGGTTTATTCGGGTCGGCATGGGGTCAGTCACGGTTTTTTCTTGTTTGGTTTTGCGGTTCTCAGTAATATCCTGCATCCAAAGCACTTATCCTGATAATTTGCGATTCAGGTTTGCCGCCTGCCCCTGGCCGAATTCGCATGAATTGATCAGGCTGGATTATATGGCAATTAATTCTCCGAGAACCTGACTCACGGGGGTCATTTGCGAGACGATTTTTTATCGGATTTTTTTTTGGACTTGTTCGGCTGCTGAGAGCGGCTGGAATTCTCATTCCCGTTTTTACTTGTGGACGAGGTATCTTTCTTTTGCGATTGCTGTTTGTCGTTGTTTTTGGCGTTTTTCAAAATAGAGGGGGCTTGATTTTTCTGAGCCCCCATTTTTTGGGATTTAAACTTAACCCCGCCGCCGTTTTTATCCGAGTCCTTGTCAGTGGACGTGGAGGAAAGGGACACTTTCTGTTTTGTCGCGGTTGAACCTTTGGCTTTCAGACTGTTTGACTGACTGCTTTGGTTCTGGCTCGCCTGTCTTTCCCGAAAAGCTTTGAGAGCTTCATTGCCTTTCTTGTAATGACCGCGGATAAGCATTGCCAGCCAGGCCACGAGAACAATATCGCCCACCGCCAGGCCGTAAGTCATAAGTTCAACAGTTGGATCCAGGTCATCTATTTTGAAGAGCACCACAAGACAATACAGCAGTACCAGCATTCCCAGACTCATTCCAGCCATTATGAAACGGGCTTCGCGTTTGGCGTAGCCGTCCATGCGAGCTTTCTGCTGGCGCATTTGAGGACTGTTCTCCATGGCTTGGCTGTCATACGCTGGAGGTGATGCAGGGGCGGTGTCTCTTTTTGCGGTTTCTGTCTCGCTTTTGTCTTGGCCGGAGGTTTTCTCCGTTTCTTTGGAGGGCTCTCCTTTTTTATCTTCGGAGACACTGCTTTGCCGGCTTTCATTTTCTTTGCCGCCGCTGTCAACGGTTTTTTTTGTTTCTGATTTTTTCTGTTCAGCTTTCTTTTCGGCTTCTTCTATGATCGTAGAAGCTTTTTTCTTCGCTTCCTCAATGATCTTATCGGCTTCTTTTTTCTGGGTTTCAAGCTGCTGTTTTTCTGTTTCTACTTCCTGTTTGCGGGAATCAAGCTGCTGTTTTTCAGTATTGATTTCCTGTTTTTTCTTTTCCATGTCCTGCTCCATATTCTTGGCTTTTTCTCGAGCCTTTTTGAGTATTGCGTCGGCTTCCTTCTGGCTTTTCTGGATGGCTTCTTCGCGAATTTCGCTATTAATTTTCTCTTTTTCTTTCAGTGCTTCCTGCTGAGCCTCTTTGATTATTTGCTTTTTTTGTTCTTCAGCTTCCTGCAGGATTTTATCGGCCCGAGGTTTCACCTCTTCATCGGCTTTTTGAAAAATCGCCTGCGCTTCTTCCTCGGCCTTGTTAAGAATATCCTGGGCCAGCTCTTCCGCCTGCTGCCGAGCTTTGTCAATAATTTTCTGGGCTTCGCTATTAGCCTCGGCGTTTGTTTTCTTTGGTGCTTTGGAGACATCGGATGAGGCGGAGCTGGATTTCTGCGATACCGGGGTAGCAGTCTTGGTGATGGTCGTAATGCTGGAGGACTCAGACAAATCCTGCCCCTGGCCGCCATTCTTGGGAACACCGCCGGGAGCTGACGTAATGCCCTGAACAGGTTTGGCCACTTTGATATTTGACAGACGCTCTTGAACAGAGGCACCCTGCTTGCCGTTTTCGGAATCGCCGGTATTTTGCTCGCTTTGCGGAGCCGGCTTCATTTCAGTACGGCAGAGAGGGCAGGGCGCTTTTTCAACTCCCTCGTTGACTGACATTGAAGCATTACATTCAGGGCAGGTCATTTTAATTTTCATTTCTTTCTTTCTCCATCTTGGCGAACACCATCTTCAGCAAGTTCAATTTTTTCCACAGTTAAACGGCACTCTTCTCCGTTAATCTCCAAAGATTGAGCATCCGGTATTGTACGTTTTTCCAGTTCCAGCGCCAGTGTTTCATTGGAGACGTAGTCATGGAAGTGGTTCAGCGCCTCTTCGGCCGGCTCCGGCAATACATCATAGATAATTCTGATTTTATCGGCGACCTGCAGGTTTGCCTCTTTACGCAGGTTCTGAATACGATTAACCAATTCGCGGGCCCATCCTTCAAGCACAAGCTTATGATCCAGCCGAGTGTCGAGAGCGACGGTTATGGCCTCATCGGTGGCCACGGTCACACCGGTTTTTTCCTGTCGTTGAATGAGCACGTCTTCCGGCTCCAGCTCGATTTTCCGGCCGTCGTTCAGTTCGAGCGCCAGGTTTTCGCCTTGACGGGTCAATTTTATGAGAGCCTGATGATCCAGACTGCTTATGGCGGCGGCAACTTCTTTCATCTGTTTTCCCAGCCTAGGGCCGAGTCTGCGGAAATTCGCTTTGGCACTCAGGTTGACCAAGGATTCTTCATCGGCTCTGATTTCCAAATCTTTAACATTTAATTCTTCCGCGATCGTGTCCCGCATCGAAGCAAAGTCTTCACGAGTCCGCTGGTCAGCCGATACCAGAACCGCTTTCGGTAAAGGCTGCCGTACCTTCATTCTGGCTTGCGAGCGCAGGTGATGCCCAAGCGAAACAGCTTTCATGGTGTTGTCCATGCAGCGTTCCAGCTCCGAATCGAAGAGAGCTTCCCGGAATTCTGGATAATCGCATAAATGGACGGACTCTTGCATCTCCGGAGAACGGAGATTGCGCCAGATGGTTTCAGTGATGAACGGAATGAACGGAGCCGCCACCTTGCAGAACACCGTCAGCACATGATAAAGAGTGTGGTAAGCCTGTATTTTGTCTTTATCATTACTGCTCTTCCAGAATCGCCGGCGGCTGCGGCGGATGTACCAGTTGGTTAAATCCTCGATCAGTGACGTGAAGCGCTGAGCCGCCGGCTGCAGTTCGTAGCTGTCCATGCTATGTTGCACATCTCGAACCATACTCTGCAGTCGGGATAAAATCCAGCGATCAAGCTGATGTTCAGGATCCGGCGGCAGCTCCGCTTCTCCCTCCGGCGGCCGCCAGTCGTCCACTCGGGCATAAGTGATCAGAAAAGCGTAGGCGTTCCACAGCGGCAGAAGCAATGAACGGAGATTTTCTTTTACGGCATCTTCGCTGAAACGCAGGTCCTCAGCTCGAACCGCCGGTGACGCCAGCATGGTGAGACGCATGGCATCGGCTCCGTACTGATTCATGATGGTTTCCGGTTCCGGATAATTCTTCAGGCGCTTCGACATTTTCCTGCCGTCGGCCGCCAGAACCAAGCCGTTGACAATAACATTGCGGAAGGGCGGCTTGTCAAAGATGGCGGCGGCAAGCACCACCAGGGTATAGAACCAGCCGCGAGTCTGGTCCAAGCCTTCGGCAATGAAATCGGCCGGAAAATGTTTCTCCAGCCTCTGGCGATTTTCAAAGGGGTAATGAAACTGAGCGTAGGGCATGGAGCCGCTTTCAAACCAGCAGTCCAGGACCTCCGGCACTCTTTCCAAGGGTGCACCGCTGTCGCTTCGTAATATCAGCTTGTCGACAAAATGTTTATGAATATCCTCCACTTTATGGCCGCATTTTTCCTCCAGTTCCTTGACCGAGCCGATGCATATCGCTTCGCCGGTTTCCCGGTTGCGCCATATCGGCAGAGGGCAGCCCCAGTAGCGGTTACGGGAAATTGCCCAGTCGCGGGCGTTTTCCAGCCATTTGCCAAAACGGCCGTACTTCAAATAATCCGGTACCCAGTGTATCTGCTCGTTGGCCTTGACCATTCGTTCCTTGACTTCCTCCACCCGCATAAACCACGTGGCAATGGCTTTGTTCAGGAGAGGGGCATCGCAACGCCAGCAATGAGGGTAGTTATGGCGATACACGGTTCGATGAATCAGCGCTCCGCGAGATTTAAGCGTCCTGATTATCTCAGGGTCGCATTCTTTCACAAAGCGCCCTTGGAAATCCGGCACCTCCTTGGTGTAGCACCCTTGATCATCAACCGGACATACCGAGGGCAGACCGGCGGAGTCGGCCAAAGCACCGTCGTCTTCGCCGAAACCGGGAGCGATGTGGACAATGCCGGAACCTTCTTCGGTGCTGACAAAATCGGCGGTTAAAATCCGAAAAGCGGATTGCGAGCGTAAATCACTGAAGTAATCAAACAAAGGAATATAAGAGCGCCCCTGCAGATCGCTGCCTTTCCAGCGCCGGCGGATCGTCGGTTCACTGTCCCGCCAGTAGACCGGCAGCTTGGTTTCGGCGACAATGTAGCGCTGACCGCGGTCTTCAACTTCCGCGTAATCAATATCGGCTCCCACGGCCAGCGCCAGATTGCCCGGCAGGGTCCAGGGGGTCGTGGTCCAGGCCAAGTACCAGGTGTTTTTCTGTTCAGCGTCCCGGAAGGCGACGGTTATGGCCGGGTCTTCCACTTCGGTGTATCCCTGATTGACTTCAAAATTGCTCAAGGGAGTGGCGCAGCGCGGGCAGTACCACATTATTTTGTGTCCCTCGTAAATCAGCCCTTTGTCCCACAGGGTTCTGAAAACATGCCAGATCGACTCCATGTAGTCCCGGTCCATGGTCCGGTAGCCATTCTCGAAATCCACCCAGCGGCCGGAGCGCGTCACGATGCGCCGCCATTCCTCGGTATGCCGCAGGACAATGGAACGGCAGGCCTCATTGAATTTATCAATTCCGTAGGCTTCGATTTCACTTTTACTGGCCAGTCCGAGTTCCTTCTCCATCTCGTTTTCCACCGGCAGACCGTGGCAGTCCCATCCGAAACCGCGTCCGACATATTTTCCGCGCATGGTCTGATAGCGGGGGATCACGTCCTTGATCGTGCCTGCCAGCAGATGTCCGTAGTGCGGCAGCCCGGTGGCGAAAGGGGGGCCGTCGTAGAACACATATTCTTCGCATCCTTCTCTCTGCTGTAGAGACTTCTGGAAAACGCCGCTGTCTTCCCAGAATTGAAGAACCTCTTCTTCCTTTTCCGGGAAAGAGACTTGACTGGACACTGCTTCAAACATTAAAACTACTTGCTCCAATGGTGACACGACATATGTAAATTTGCGCAAAAGAATTACCAGTCGATAACATGTTGCCGAATCCTTGAAATGTCAATAGCCGGAACTTATGTGAAAAAGGGTTTTACTTGACTTTACTATGAGATTTCAGGGAATTATGTTACAACTGAACTCGTAAAAATAATTGGCGAAGCAGGCTGACAGGGAAGTGTTAAGCAAAAAAGGAAAATGTGATGAAAAGTTTTCGGGAAGAATTGTGGTTTGAAGCGCGTAAGCGGCGGGAATTGATTAATATTACGTCCCAGGTGGAGGAATGTTTACGCCGGTCGGAGGTTCGGGAAGGATTGTGTCTGGTCAATGCCATGCACATTACCGCTTCCGTGTTTATCAATGATGATGAATCAGGCCTGCATCGCGACTTCGAAGACTGGTTGGAAAAACTGGCGCCGGAAATTCCGCACTCGCAATATCATCATAATATCGCCGAGGACAACGCGGACGCGCATCTTAAGCGGACGATTATGGGGCGGGAAGTCGTGGTGGCGGTGACGGACGGCAAACTCGACTTCGGTCCCTGGGAACAGATTTTCTATGGTGAATTCGACGGCAAACGCCGGAAAAGACTGCTGGTGAAAATAATCGGCGAGTGAGATTGCAGGAAGTTCGACTTTCGGTTCGATACGAGCCGGATACCCCGGACAGAAACTCTGGTTGACAACATAATCTGTACGTGGTTCAAATAAAAAATTGCGGCGTGAATGAGAACAGATTCAAGTGTACGAGTAAGTGTAAGAGTACGCATAAGCCCGACCGCCGGCGCGATGCGCCTGATACCCCGAGGGGGAGACATAGAGGGTGTTACATGGCCGATTAAGGCGAAAGATCAGGGCAAAAGATTAAGGGGCGCACCCGTATTTCCCTAATCTTTCGCCTTAATCCAATTGGCCGTGGAACGCACAGCCGCTTTCGAGCTTGTGAGCTCCGCAAAGCCCTTTTCTCTCGGGCTCTAGCTAAAAGTTATGCGAAGAGGTTATGGCTATACGGAAAACTGTCTGTGAGTCTGGACAAAACTAACGAGAACCTGAACGGTGTCAGGGAGGCTCGAAGGAACCTGTTATGAAATCTCCTAATCTGTTATTTCTTTATACTGACGAACAACGTTTTGATACTTTGGCTGCTTATGGTAATGACCGTATCGAAATGCCGAACTTGAACCAACTGGCCCGATATTCCTGTGTTTTTGACAGGGCTTATGTTACACAGCCGGTGTGCACGCCGGCGCGGGCAAGTCTGTTAACCGGTCTGATGCCTCATAGTAATGGCTGTCTGTTTAACAATATTCCGCTTGATGAAAAAATTCCGTGTCTGCCGGAAATGCTTCCTGACGATAGATATGTTACCGCCCATTTCGGCAAATGGCATCTGGGAGATGAGGTCTTTCCTCAGCACGGGTTTGAACATTGGCTGGCCATTGAACAATACAATAAACACTTTCGTCCGGGCCGTAATCCTAACGCTCTTTCAGACCATGCCCAATGGTTGCTCGACCAAGGCATACAGCCTCAGGATGGGCGTTTCTTTTCCAGATCAGAAACCGCGCGGCTGCCCGAAGAATTCAGCAAACCAGCGTTTCTGGGACAAAACGCCTCTGATTTCATTCGTACCCACCAGGATCAGCCGTTCTGCCTTTATGTCAATTTCCTCGAACCGCATATGCCGTTT
>PUNB01000093.1 GCA_003552565.1 Lentisphaerota bacterium | reverse complement strand
CGCATAATTCCACCTGAGTGTGTTGTTTAATTAACTAATCTGAATTACATGTCTCATATCAAGCACCGCGCCGGCGCGATGTGCCTGATACCCCGAGGCGGAAACACCCTTTGCACAGATGCTTCTCATGCATATAGTATGAATACATCAGGCCAGCCATCTATTGTGTCAACAGTTCTTTCGACTATAGTGCTTAAATTGTTTTTGACCAATTTTTCACAGGAGATTTAAAATGCGGCAATTAATCATAACTCCGGCAACAGGAAAAAAACTTATCGGTCGAGCCACTGCCGGTCATGCATCGGTAAAACGAGCTTTGCAGGGCGGCAGGATTGTGATTATGGCCGGCACTACGAACGGGTTCGTGGCTGAAGAAGTTCTCAAAAGCATAAACCAACAGGAAGGTTTTTCCCGTGATCGTTTTGTCCGGGGAATGACACTGCCCCCGGGCAAGAGCAAGAAAGGGTTTATTGGCGCCGGTGATTTTCCAGGCGATGTGGTAATTGACAATGGCCAATGGGTGCCAGGGAAAACTATATTTGATGTGCTGCCGGAATTGAGAGAGGGAGATGTGGTGATCAAAGGAGCCAATGCCCTGAACTTGGAAAACCGGCAGGCTGGAGTGCTGGTTGGGCATCCTGAAGCAGGCACTGTCGGCGCCGCTTTACAGGCGGTGGTGGGACGAAGAGTGGAGCTGCTTCTGCCGGTCGGTCTGGAGAAACGAATCGCTATGGATTTACACCAGGCGGCGCGTCTGCTGAATGCTCCCGGCGCTTCCGGGCCGCGCATGTTCGCGGTGCCCGGCGGCGAGGTGATAACGGAGATCGAGGCATTGTCGATGCTGACCAGTGTACAGGCGGAACTCACGGCCGCTGGTGGAGTCGGCGGTGCCGAAGGGGCTGTGTGGCTGACAGTCTGCGGCAAGGAAGAAGATGAAAAGGCGGCCGAGGATCTAGTTGAAAATGTCTAGAAACCATTATGTTGTAACGTTTTGATAAGGAGTAATGTCATGTTGAAAAGCTCATTGTTTTCTCAAGCGAAAAAGATAATCACGAAAGAAGGTCGCCGAATTGTCTTTTTCTCAGCGATAATTGCTTTATTGGCTGTCGGCTGTGATTATGAACTGCAATTGGCCGAAGAGGCCACTGAATCGCTGAATCCGGAGCTTGTCGGGTTGTGGGAACGGGTGGATTCCCGCGGGAGAGAGGAAAGGCTGCTTGTGCTGCCTCAGAATGACAAGGAGTATCTGATTTCTTTCCCCGCCGCCGAGGACTACGCTATGTTCGGACTGACGCGCTTATGGGCCGGGGAGGAGATGGCCTTGATGCAGATTGACTGGTTCGGAACGGCACAGGCTAAACTGCCGGAGGATGACCGGACACTGCAATACGCCGACTTTTCCCTCGAAAATGAAACTCTGACGGTGCGTTTGTTGAATCCCGAGGTAATCAGCGACGACATTGACACTAGGGAAGATTTCATTCACGCCCTCAGAGAAAACCTTGAGAATTCAGAGCTTTTCAGAAAGGATGAAATGAGGTTCAAGAAAGTTGACTAGCTCGAGGGTATGCGAAAAGGGTTTTATGCCCCTGCCGGGCTTGTCCCGGTAGAGCAACAGATTAATATTCAGGGCTTTATATGCATGCTCTCTTTTTTTCAATCTGTCGCTCTGCCGGGACAAGCCCGGCAGGGGCGTTCAGGTCAAAACCTTCAACGACCCCTTTCCGGACGGGGTCTAGCTCACCAGCCTCGGCACCGGGAGCTGATTTTTTGCTTCAGTAAAGAGATTTTCATGAGCAACCGGCTGGGGATTAGAAGTTTAATTCGATCCAGCAGGTAATGTTTGTCGAACCCACCGTAAAGGTTATGTTTCCGCCGCACGGCATGCTTTTCTTCGACTTGTCTGCGATCGTATTCATAGCTTATTCCCCCGAGTCGGAAGTGGGCGATGGTGAAGGAGAGTCGCTGGAATGACGCGCCTCGCCGCCAGAGTCGGACAATAAGCTCCCAATCGGCGACAATTTTGTAATCAGTGTCGAAAACGCCGTGCTCTCTGTACAATCGGGAGGGTAGAAAGACGGTGGGGTGATTAAGAATCATGCCTTTGGCAAGTTTGTTTAGATTTGCCGGCGCTTCAATTGTGCAATATTTCCTGTCATCCTTTTCCAGAACCATGTTGCCGTGTAAAATTGCCTGGGGGTGCTTTTGATGCTCACTGACAATCTCGGCAAATATTCCTTCGGTGTACCAGTCATCGCTGTTGATGATGCCGACAAGACTGCCGCGGGCCAGATTTATTCCTTGATTCATGGCGTCATAAATACCGTTGTCCTTCGCGCTGTGCCAGTAATCCAGTTGCTGATCGTATTCCCGCAGTATGTCCAGAGAGCCGTCGGTGGAGCCGCCGTCGATAATTATGTATTCCACATTGTCATAATTCTGCAGCAGTACACTCTCAATGCAGCGACGCAGGTGTTTCTTGTTATTGTAGACTACGGTGACAATGGAAAGCAGCGGATGATCGTCTGAATGTTCTTTTAACAAACCTCGCAGCCGCATGCCGCCGGCGGTTTCACCTTTTGCTTCATGTCTTTTGTCGTTTGCACGGGCGGCGGATTTGTCGACCGCGAGCCTGCGGGTAGTGCTCCAGCGCGGGTCTAAAGTTAAATATTTTTTTTCGATGGAGTTATGCATGAGGGGTGGATAATTTGGTTCCTTTTAAAATTGAGTGGGTGGATTGTTTCAATTCACATTCAGAAATGATGCATTGGTCGTGGTAGAGTACAGGTTTCGGGTTTCAGGTTTCAGAATTTGTGGTCGTCCTTCGTACCCAATATCGACGAAGCAGGTTGTTTAAGCGTAACCGACTAAGAGTGGGATCAAGTGTTCGATTAAGTGGGGGATTAAGCGTCATGGCCTTCACGCCTCTCCTTTAAACACTTCAGCTCCCTCTTCACCCCACACTTCGTCTCACCCTTACTTGGTTACGCTTAAACCACTATCTTTATCGGTCAGTGCGCGATCCGCCCAGGCGGATTCGAGACAAGGTTTTCAGCTGAAACCTGACACCTGAAACCAAGCTGTTACCCACAAAATCTAAGAAAAAACTATAATCAACCCATTCGTTTTGAGAAAGAGCCATAATTAATCGGCCATTATAGTTCCCACTCTTTCCAAAAATGAGATGTCTTCGGCTTCTATTCCCAAGGCGTGGAAACAGTCCGCCGGCACGCTCTCGCCGATGCGGCCGATTCCAGTCATAAACTTGTGCTGGTCACTGCCGGCGAAAGAACGGCTGGCTCCAGGCTCGTTTACCGCCGTTGACGGCTTCAACTCGAAAATACGGCAGGCCACCATCTATCCGCCATTCCAGGGTTTGGCCACTTTCCTCGTGCAGTATTATCCCGCCAGGGCCGAGAACTTTGAGCATACGTGTTCTCTTGGCGGCCGAAACACGCAGCACACCTTGTTCAAGGTTAAATGACTCGAAGCCCGGATAAGTGGAGGCATAGAAGGCGCCTTTTTTCAATTGTTCAACCAGTAAAGGCCAGGTGATTTTCGCTTGTTCAGGGACTTGCACGCATACCCAACCTTGTCCGGGGCCGATGTATGCGGCATGGAAATCGTCCACGGCAACGCCCCAGATGCGCTTGCCCCCAGCCAGTAATTCATCCCAGAGTTGAACATTGAGAATCTCTTTTGTTCCCCGGCCTTCGCGCAGGGCATTGAAAATTTCGATGGCGTGTAAATGATTGGCGCCGCGTTTTATTTTTTCCTCGCCGTCGGGGTATTCCTGAGGATGACAGCCGAGGATGAAACCGCCTCCGGCTTGCAATGTCCTTGCTCTTTCGGCGTAATCATCAGAGTTCACGGAGGTGAGTTGGTTTGTGCCCAGTTCAATTATATGATCTGTGTTGCCATGTTCCACTCCAGGAATAATAATCACTCCAGCCTGTCTGCTCCATTCTTCCACCTCCTCTTGGGGATGGGCCTGGTTATGGTCGGTAATGGCGATAAAATCGTAGTGCAGCTGTCTGTACATTTTTCCAGTGATTGCCGGCTTGATCGGGCCGCCGCAGAATTGATGTGTATGAATATTGCCCCGCAGCCAGCGCTTGGAGGCGCTGTATGGATTTTCGTATTCAATGGTTGTTGCCATGGATTGTCCTTTGCAGCTTTGAGAATTCCAGCGGCGACACAGATAATTTGCTTGTCTGGAAATGAGCGAAACAATAAAGCCCGCCGGGAACTTCATAAATTCCTAACGGGCTTCACTTTATGAATGGTCGGGACGGCGAGATTCGAACTCGCGACCTTTTGACCCCCAGTCAAACGCGCTGCCAGACTGCGCTACGTCCCGTTTTTTTTCTTTCATGGTTGAAGAAAATTAACATATTGTTTCAACCGCTTTTTGCAACCGAGTGTGAATAATTCACGAGCCAACTTTGCCGCCTTACGCAAAAAGCAGATTTTACAGAAGGAAACAAAGAAAACGAAGTTTTCAATCCCTGAAATTTGCATTTTCCTTCCCTTTGTTCCCTTCGTTAACTTCTGTTCAAAACAAAAAACGCTTGGCTGAATTCGCATGAATTAACCAGGTTAATTAGTCTGACTGGCTGATCAATCCATAAAGGCGTCGCGCATGATCCATGTCTTCCGCCGCCAAATGCTGAAAGGCTCTCCGGGCTTTAGGCATGTGGGTCAGTCGAGAAAGAGCGAGGTAGAATTGGGCAATATCTTCTTCGGCTGTGATTGCCGCTTCAATGATGCGGTTGACTTCCGGACGCTCAATATTAACGGGCTGTTCCCGGTTCAGCGGATAATCCTGCAGACGCGGTGCCTCGGGGGGCGGGGCGGTTTTCTGAACCAGCTTTATCGCATCATCTGTCAAGGGCAGTTGCTCGGCTGCCGACTGTTCATTGTCGGTGTTGCCTGGTTCAGCCATTTCCAGGATTGACTGGGCATGCCGGCGGTCGGCGGAGATCAGTTCTTCCAGGGTTTGGCGCTCTTCTCCGGCGGGCAGTTCCCGGCTTAGTGATTCGAGATATTCAATAATACTTTCTTCGAAGGCCATGGCCTGATTAACGATCAAACGAAACATTAACCCCGGTGCTTCCGCGGACTCGCCGCCGATTTGCGCGGCTGCTTTACGGGCTTCAGTTTCTTCTTCCAGATTGTCGTAGTCCGCCCGACGGGCGATGTTAACCAGCAGGATCACTCCCATTAAAATGAACAGAATGGCAGAAGAAATATGGAGAACTTTCACCGGCAGAAAGCGGGTCAGCAACTCGCCGAAAATGATGGCCAGGGCGCTGCCCAGAACCAAAGCGGTGGAAGTGCCCAGAAAAACCGCCCAGGGTGAGCGTGATGAAGAAGCCAGAGCCAACGCTGTCAACTGGGTTTTATCTCCCAGTTCAGCAATAAAAATTAAAGCGAAACTGGCGAAAAAAATTCTGATATCCATCGTTCACCTCTGATGTTTGGGTTGTTTGAAAAAATTGGGTTGAAAATTGTCAATAAAGGCCCCCCGCCTGCTGGTCAGGCGGGTGAATGTGTTTAACAGCTATAAGGTGTGTCCGCTTCCTTTTTTTCCGCCTTTCGCGACGGAAAAAAGGGGGCATGCGACGGTGATTAGCCATTGAACATCGCCCCGGGCACGCAAGGTGCCCATTGGCGGGAGGTACCTAGAAGCCTGAAGAGGCGCAAGCCTCCCGACGGCGGGAAATCCCTCGCGACCTATTGAGGCGTAAAGCGGCCGGCGGCGGGAAATCCCTCGCGACCTATTGAGGCGCAAGCCTCCCGACGGCGGCAGCGTCACCTTTATCTGTGTCGATAACAGCGGTTTCGGCGGACTTCATCCGCGGCCGGCTTGCGCCGCTATTTCCCTGGCTTCTTTGGCGTTGGCGGTGATCAGTTCCCAGTTCTGAGCGGAGATGACATCTTTTTTCGCCAGCCATGAGCCGCCGATGGCCGGAATCGCCGGGTTGTCCAGGTAGTCCTGCATGTTGGAGGCGTTAAGGCCGCCCAGCGGGACGTACTGCAATCCCAGATGAGCGTAGGGGGCGTTCATCGACTGCAGATATTTGAGGCCGCCGGAAGGTTCGGCGGGGAAGAACTTCAGAACCCGCAAATCATATTCCAGGGCGGTTTCAATATCTGACGGAGTGGCAATCCCCGGAGCGAAAGGCAGTCCTATGTCGAGCGCTTTTTCCAGCACTCGGCGGTTGAGTCCGGGCGCCACTCCGAAGGCGCCGCCGGCTTCCTTCACTTGCACTGCCTGCTCAGGGGTCAGAATGGTTCCCATGCCGGCCAGCATTTCCGGGACTTCCCGAGTGATCGCTTTGAGAGCGTCCAGCGCCGCCGGTGTGCGCATAGTTAACTCCATGGCGTTTACGCCCCCCTCCAGTAGAGCATGGGCCAGGGGAACGGCATCCTCGGCGCGTTCAACTACCAGTACGGCAATGATGCCGCTTTCCTTGATCTTCGCTGTGAGTTGCGGGGTGAACATAAGATAATCCTTTCTTAACTGGTTCTTTGTTGGATTTTGTTTATAATGTTGGTTGAAGAACAGCCTTTTCTCAGATCCGCCAGGATTACTCTGCCGCCGTTAGCTTCGACTGTTTCCCGGCCGCTGACGTATTCCGCCCAGTCAGCGCCCTTGACCAATACATCCGGAATAATCTGACTGATCAGGGAAGCCGGTTCCGGTTCCTCGAAAAGAACAACATAATCGACAGATGCAAGTCCCGCCAGCACATAAGCCCGTTCATGTTCCGGGACAATCGGCCTTTTGGGTCCCTTATTGTGCTGGACTGAGCTGTCGGAATTAATTCCGACAAGCAGCCGGTCGCCTTGTTCGCGGGCGAATTGCAGATAGTCTATATGCCCGGCGTGCAGAAGATCGAAGCAGCCGTTGGTGAAAACCAGCCGTAATCCCTGGCGGCGCAGTTTTTCTCGCTCGGCCAGCATGGCTTGCGGGGATAAAATTTTATCTTTTGCCTTAGGCATGATAATTTGCTTTTTGTAAGTTCAAGTGTGCCAGCCTGAATAATTCACGAGACAAGGTGCGAGATCCGCCTGAGGCGGACAAGACTAGGTTTTATTATTTGTGCGCATAGAAGCCGTTAATACCTTTTCGGATACCCTCTAGCTAGACCCTCCGCGAAAAGGGTCAGTGAGTTGAATTTGGGCTGCTGAAAACCTTGTCCCGAACTAAAATCCGTTTGTTTTTTATGTTTTTATCAGGAATGGAATATGGTTTGTGATCCGCCTGAGGCGGTTTCGGGACAAAGTTGAACTCAAGAACATGCGATATGCCTTTTCGCATAGCCTCTAACTAGGTGGATGCCGGCAGAATCACCGCCAGCATGATCAGGTTTTCATTGCCTGCGGCTTCAACTGCATGTCCACAGTCACTGGTTAAAATGGTATCGCCGGCGGTCAGCGTCTCTTGGCGATTGTTGTCGAGCATCTTCGCCTGGCCTTGAAGGATGTAAAATACCTCACATTCCCCAATATGCTCGTGAAAACCGATGCTCGACCCCGGAGTCAGGGTCAATCGCGCCAATAAACGAGCGCGGTTGCACAGTTCGTCTTTTTTCCACAGATGTTCGATCTTCACTTCGCCCCGGCCGTCCCGCATTTTTTCGCGAACTTCCGAATCATACTGGTTGTCGCGTCTTATCATAAGAGTGAAATCCTTGTATGTTTGAGGTTCATGAGGGTGTTTGTTCGGGCTTCAGGGGGCGGGGTTTCCAGCTTGCCGCATTCCGCCATTACGACTAGCGAGACCCTCCGCGAAAAGGGGTTTAGGCCTAATTTTGTATTATTCGTGCGTGTATAGACCACAAAACCCTTTTCGCACAACCTCTAGCGACTTATAAATTACCCATTACACATTACACATTACGCATTACACATTACGCATTACGCATTACGCATTACGCATTACGCATTACGCATTACGCATTACGCATTACAACTTCCGCCTTCCGCTCTCCCACTAAAAACATTTGAAGACCAACCAACATTCGCTCAGTAGGATTAATATAAATCAACCTTTTTTTTACTCAACCGAGATAGGGGAAAATGTTTAATCATGTAAAGGTGAGTTAGCAAATTGACTTACTTGAGTTATCTTTTTTGACCAATAGTAAATTTCTTTGAATGAATATTTACTTATACAGCGGCGTGCCTTCCGCCTGACCACCTTGCGTGTGGCTCAGGCAGGCCTCGCATATCTGTACCACCGCTGAAATTTAACGGAATCAGAGCGAAATAAGCCATACTTGAATTCAGGAGATTGATTATGAATCAGAAAACAAAAAGCTATGATACTACCACGATCGCATTGCATGCCGGGCATCAGCCGGATCAGGACACCCTTTCCAGAGCGGTGCCGATCTACCAGACCACCAGTTACGCTTTTCGCGACAGTGAACATGCCGCTAACCTGTTCGCTCTAAAGGAATTCGGTAACATCTACACCCGCTTGATGAATCCCACCAATGATGTTCTGGAGAAACGTTTGGCGGCTCTGAATAACGGCACCGGCGCGGTATCCACCTCTTCAGGCATGGCGGCGATTTTTTACGCGGTCACCAATATAACCCGGGCCGGTCAGAATATTGTCAGCAGCAGTAATCTTTACGGCGGCACGGTTACTTTGTTTACTCATACCTTGAAGCGCTTCGGCATAGAAGTCCGGATGGTGGATTCCTCGAATCCGGCTAACTTCGCGGCGGCCATTGATGACAACACCCGGCTTCTGTTCACGGAAAGCATCGGCAACCCCCGCAGCAATGTGGATGACATGGAGGCTATTGCCGAAATCGCCCATCAGCACGGACTGCCGCTGGTGGTTGACAATACAGTCTCACCGCCGCCGATTTTCAATCCTTTTGAGTATGGAGCCGATATTATAGTTTATTCTCTGACCAAAATTATCGGCGGTCACGGCACTTCCGTCGGCGGCGCCGTGGTGGAAAAAGGAGATTTTAATTGGGCGCGGGATGGAAAATATCCGGAGATCAGTGAGCCTGATCCCGCTTATCACGGAGTCAATTTCTGGGACTGTTTCGGCGGCCATGATCAGGCGGTTGCTCCGGGACTGGCGTTTGTCCTGAAAATCCGCACCGGTCTGCTGCGCGACACCGGCGCCTGCTTGTCTCCTTTCAACGCTCAGCAGATACTGCTGGGGGTGGAGACACTGCCCCTGCGGGCTCGGCGACATTGTGAAAACGCTCAGAAGGTGGCGGAATTTCTCAGTTCCCACGAAACTGTGAATTGGGTGCTTTACGCCGGACTGCCGGATCATCCGGATCATCAGAGGGCGCGGCAGCTGATGCCTTTGGGACCGGGGGCGGTCTTTTCTTTCGGCATTAAGGGCGGGGTCGCGGCAGGCCGGAAATTTATTGATTCTGTCGCTCTCTGTTCGCACTTGGCCAACATACTGGATGCCAAAACTCTGGTGATTCATCCTGCCAGCACCACTCACCAGCAGTTGACCGAAGATGAACAACGAGCTGCCGGGGTGGCTCCCGATCTCGTGCGTATATCCGTGGGCCTGGAGGAGTGCGATGATATTATCGCCGACTTGGAACAGGCTCTGGCGGCGGCGAAAGTATGACCAGCGACAGGCGTAACAACGATCTTCGACTAGCGACCAGCGACTAACGACTATTGCGCAAGAGACGGACGTTGGGAGTCTAGCGGTTAGCCGCAAGGGCAGGCAAGGTTCGGCGGCTGGGGGACACTGGCGTGTTTTGTCTGGCGGCAGGGTCAATTGAACCCGGAGAAGGACAAAATCTGAGTCGCTGGTCGCAAGTCGCTAGTCGAAAAATAATAAACAACGGAGGATACTCTGAATGAGCCGGATTTTTCATCCCAGCGGCGGTTATCGAAAGTTGTACTCTTTCAATTTCGCAACTATCGTTCACCTGGGAACGAGGAAGTTCTGTAAGCGTTTTCTGGACTGGAAAGAGGATCCGCTGGGTAAAACTTTGGGGCAGATGGTTGGGGCCTCGCGCTCTGGTAAACAGAATATAATTGAGGGATCGGAACGGGCTCGTACTCCAATAGAGACCGAAATGAAGCTCACGGATGTTGCCAAGGGCAGTCTTATTGAACTGCTCGGTGATCTGGAAGACTATCTGGCTGATCGCGGTGAGATACCGTGGAGTATTCATACTCGAGATTACAAGGCTATTTCGTCTGTTCAGCTGGATGCGTTCGAATATACGGATGATCTGCTGCACGATTATTGGAGATATCTGTTTCGTGAAAAAGCTAAGTTTGATCACTGGCTTGAGAACAAAGATCCTGTAGTGGTTGTAAATGCTTTGATTATACTCGTGCAGCGAGCTGTTTCAATGTTGGGCAAACAGCTCCAAGCACAGGAAAAAATATTCCTTGAAGAGGGAGGTGTTCGCGAACGAATGACTCAGGCTCGGGTTGTCGCTCGGGACGGCGAGGTACCTAATTGCCCGGATTGCGGCAGTTCCATGCGGCGACGCAACTCTCGCAAAGGCGACTTCTGGGGCTGTTCTAATTATCCTGACTGCTATGGCAGCCGAAATATAGGAAGCGAAAAAGCGTAAGAAGATCTTCGACTAGCGACCAGCGACTAGCGACTATTGCGCAAGAGACGGATGTTGGGAGTCTAGCGGTTAGCCGCAAGGGCAGGCAAGGTTCGGCGGCTGGGGACACTGGCGTGTTTTGTCTGGCGGCAGGGGCAATTGAACCCGGAGAAGGACAAAATCAGAGTCGCTAGTCGCTAGTCGAAATGGAAAAATGCAATTTGAACTGGAACTTTTACAGCGAGGATAATGCGGAAAAGCTGCCGGTTGTCGAGCGGGTTAAAATGATTTGTCAAAATCATTCGCTGCTGCCCGCTGATTCTCCGGCGCATCCGTTGTTGGTCGGTTTCAGCGGCGGAGCCGACAGTCTGGCGCTGTTGCTGATTCTGCATGAGCTTGGAGTTTCTTTGAGGGCGGTTCATTTTCATCACAATTTACGCGGCGCCGAGGCTGACGCGGACGCGGAATGGTGTGCGGATTTCTGCTCTCAGCAGGGGCTGCCCTTTGAATGTCGTTATTTGGACACTCCGGCGGCCCGGAAAGGCGGGGAAAGTCTCGAACAAGCCGCTCGGCGATTGCGTTTACAGCAGTGGCGGGAGCTGGCGGGCGCGGATCAAAGCGTGGCGCTGGGGCATCATGCCGATGATTGTCTGGAAACTCTGCTGCTGCGGCTGGCTCGCGGCAGCAATGTCAGCGGTCTGACTGGGTTGAGGTCGGTCAATGAGGTGGAGGGAGTCCGCTTTATCCGGCCTTTACTGACAATCAGGCGACAGGAATTGGAAGCCTATCTTGCCGACAGGGGGATCACAGATTGGCGTGTGGACACCACTAATCAGCACACAGAGATGCGGCGCAACGCGATCCGGCATCAGTGGCTGCCGCTGATGTGTCAGCACCCTGGAGCCGACATCGGTCTTTTTCGTTCGATGGCGGTTTTAAGGGAAGACGCTGATTTTATTGATTCGGCCGCCCGTCGGGAAGTGGAGCAGTTTCCAGAGCCCCGAGTCAGCCGGTTGCGCCAGCTGCATCCGGCATTATTGGCGCGGGTGCTGCGTTACTACCTCAGCCGTCAGGCCGGGAAAGAGATTATTCCGCGCGGACAGGCACTGGTTCGGCTGCGCGGCTTGTTGACGGGGCCGGGGGACGGCGGCAGTCGGAAAGTTCCCATGGAGAAGGGAATTGAAGTAATCATTCAGGATGACAGACTTTATCTGAATGAGGGAGAATATCCAGAAAAACCGACAGCAACAGCCTGGAAATGGCGAGAATGTCCGGAACTGAATTGGCAAGGGAAAGAGCGGAATTGGCGGTTGCGGTCGCGGGTGATAAAAGGACAGGACGGGCTGCCGGAAAAATTGACATGTCGTCAGGAAAACACGGCCTGCTTTCCTTTGCAAAGTTTGCCGGAGACCTTAACTGTGCGACCATTCCAGCCCGGTGATCGAATGATACCGTTCGGTCATTCCGGCTCCAGAAAGGTGAAAGATATATTCAGCCAGGCGGGTGTGCCGATCCGGCTGCGTCGCGTTTATCCGATTGTCTGCGCCGAAGGCCGGATAATCTGGATACCGGCCATAAAAAGAAGTTCCTTCGCTCCCTTGGATGCAAGTAATCTACCTGCGGAAATCGTTCGTCTGGAAGTTGTTTAAGGCTCCTTGTCAAATTGAGGGGACAGCTTGTTTCAATCATGTTTCTCAGGGCTGGATAAAGGAATTATATTTGTCATGTTTTAGTTAGAGGCTATCCGAAAAGCGAGTTGTGGTCTCTACAAACACAAGAAATAAAACCTAGTCTTGTCCGCCTCAGGCGGATCTCGCACCTTGTCTGGTTTTCTTTCGATTCCTCATTTTTTGGATCCGCCTGAGGCGGACGAGACAAGGTGCGAGACAAGGTGAGCACAAAATTAGGCCTCAACCCCTTTTCGCGGAGGGTCTAGTTAGTAATGGAACAGGAAAAAACCAGGAGAAATAAAATGCATGGAATACCGGTGCTCAATGTGCGCGGCCGAAACATTGCCGAGGCATGGGAGAATTCATTGCTGGCTCTCTATGAAGAGGGTTGCGAGATCGCCACTATGTATGATCGCGAGGGAGACCCGCGGAGTCGTGATTGCTCAATGAATATGGTTATTGAAGACCCGACGGCTGAACCGATGATCCACAAAGATTTCCCCGGCGGCCTGGAGGACCTGCAGGAATACACCATGGAGGTGCTGGAGGGGATCAAGAATCATCTGGTGCGGCAGCCCGGAGATGAGGATGACACGCGCTGGGAATATACTTACAACCAGCGGCTCTTTCACTACACTGTGCCTTCACTGGAAAAAACATTCGACCAAGTGGAAATCATGGCCGAAAAACTGGCCGCCACTCCTTATACCCGGCGGGCGCAGGCAATCACCTGGAAGGTATGGGAGGACAATGATTGTTATGACCCCGCCTGCCTGCAGTCGGTCTGGGGCAGGGTGACCGAAGAGAACAAACAGCTTTATCTTAGTTTTAACGTCCGTTTCCGTTCCAATGATGCTTACAAAGCGGCTTTTATGAATATCTTCGCGCTGAGCCGGCTGCAGGCTGAATTGGCCGGAAGGATAAGTGAGAAAAGCGGCAGGGAAGTGAAACCCGGGCGTTATTTGCATCAGGCCGACAGCTACCATTTGTACGGTTCCTATTTTGAGGAGTTCACCGAGCGTTTTCTTGGCGGCATGAAAAGGCGATCATTCGAAGAACGCACTTTCAACTGGTGCGATGTCCGGGAGATTATGGAAGAAGCGCGGCCGGCGATTCTGGAAAAGGCAGGAAAAATGCGATAATGACTTTTTCTTCTCAAGATAATTTTCATGATGATAGAGAAAAATGTTTGGAACACGCTGTTAATTTTCTGGAACGAAGGCAGCATTCAGAGGTCGAAATAGTCAGGAAATTACGCCAGCGTGGATATTCAGAAAAAACGGTGTCGGCAACGATTGATGAACTGAAGCGTCTTAACCTGATTGATGACCTTCAGTTTGCGATGTCGCTGATTCGGGAAAAGTTGTTATACACTTCCCGGCCTGTCGGGAGACGGAAGATTTATCAGGATCTGGCCCGTCGCGGAGTCCCCCGGGAAACCATTTCCGCTGCCTGGAGAGAGGCCGAGGAGGAAGAGTTTGAGCAATCCGAAGAGGAAAGAGCTTTGCGGGCGGCCCGGCAAAAGATCAAGCTGATTCATGATCATAGGGATCTCCGCAAGGTAAGAGAAAAATTATACCGGCACCTCGCCGGCCGCGGTTTTGATTCAGAAAGCGTAAGGTCGGCGGTTGAAAGGGTGCTCGCTGGCGAAGCGGAGGAATAGTCAAGACTTTTTTCGGTTGAGCGGGTCGGTTAAGTATATCAGGGCAAGGGTTGCGGTTAAGGGAGCGATATAATTTGTAATCCGTAATCTGTAATCCTGCGGACGAAGAACCAGGAAAGACGAACGAAGAACGAAGAACGACGAACCGGGTTCATACAAGCCCGACCGCCAGCGCGGCGCGCCTGATACCCTGAGGGAGAGACTTGTTGCGGCATATGAAACCTTGTCTCGCACCTTGTCTCGCACCTTGTCCAGTGTTTTTTTGACTTTGG
>PUNB01000088.1 GCA_003552565.1 Lentisphaerota bacterium | reverse complement strand
GCTAGTCGAAAAGGACGGGAAGTAGTGTGGGGAGGAAGTGTGGGGACGAAGTGCGGGGGGACGAAGTGCGGGGGGACGAAGTGCGGGGGGACGAAGTGTGGGGGGACGAAGTGTGGAGGACTAAGTGTGTAGCACGAAGCGGGGATGCCCTGTGTCAACTTGTCCCTTGTTTTATCTTTCCATTGATCCAGCAGCCATCCTCCTTTTCTCTTATCCTTTTCATGTACAATATTTTATGCATAAAATCAACCTTTTGGCAAATATTATGCTCAAGATGCACTGACAGGAATATTAGAGAAATTCCAAACGACACTGAATAACAGCGGCTATTGGACGAAATTCAATAAACCGCAGTAATAAAAATCAATTAAATCAGCATGAGGTAAATCAGCTATGGCTATAAATCAGGAAAAATTAACTCAGAAAACCCGGGAGGCATTGTCTTCCGCTTATTCAATCGCTCAATCATGGCAGCACCAGGAACTCACACCAACGCATGTTTTTCACGCCATCCTGCAGCAGCCGGACGGCATAATCGGCTCAGTGGCGAAAAAAATGGGAGTTGCCCTTCCCCAATTGACGGAAAGAATCGAGGCAGAGCTGCGCAAACTGCCGCGGGTCGATGGACCGGGAGCTTCGCAGGTGTACACTTCCCGCGAGTTCAGCCGGCTGCTTGAGAGAGCCAATGAAGAAGCCGCTAACCTAAAGGATGAGTACATCAGTGTGGAGCATTTTCTGCTGGGGTTGGCGGAAGACTCCAAGTGCGGCTCGATCATGCGAGAATTCGGCATGGAAAGAGACCGGCTTCTGGAAACCCTGCAGCAGGTGCGCGGCAAACAGCGGGTGACCTCCGACAATCCGGAAGCCACTTTTGAAGCACTGGAAAAGTACGGCCGGGATCTGACGGAACTGGCCGCTCAGGATAAACTCGACCCGGTCATCGGCAGAGATGAAGAAATCCGCCGGATGGTGCAGATTCTTTCACGCCGAACCAAAAACAACCCTGTGCTGATAGGAGATCCCGGAGTCGGGAAAACCGCTTTGGCCGAGGGACTGGCGATTCGTATTGTTTCCGGCGACGTGCCGGAAGGATTGAAGGACCGTAAACTGGTGGCGCTGGACATGGGCGCCCTGGTCGCCGGAGCCAAATACCGAGGCGAGTTTGAAGAACGGCTGAAAGCGGTGCTCAAAGAAATCAGCGACTCGGAAGGCGAAATCATCCTTTTCATAGATGAGCTGCATACCGTCGTCGGCGCCGGCGCCGCCGAAGGCGCCATGGATGCCGGCAATATGCTTAAACCGATGCTGGCTCGCGGTGAACTGCACTGCATCGGGGCGACAACCCTGGATGAATACCGGAAGAACATCGAGAAAGACGCGGCTCTGGAACGACGTTTTCAGATGCTGATAGTCCAGGAGCCGTCAGTCGAAGAATCCATTTCAATCCTGCGCGGCCTGCGGGAACGTTATGAAGTGCATCACGGTGTCAAACTGCGTGACACCGCCCTGGTCGCCGCCGCCACTTTATCGGACCGTTATATCTCAGACCGCTTCCTGCCCGATAAAGCAATTGATTTGATTGACGAAGCGGCCGCCAAACTGCGCACGGAAATCGACAGCCGACCGCAAGAGCTGGATGAAGTGATGCGTCGGCAGATGCAGTTGGAAATTGAATTGGCGGGACTGAAGAAAGAAAGCGACAAGGCCTCACAAGAAAGGACTCGTCAATTGGAAGCCAGCTTGGAAAAAGTCAAAGAAGAAAGCCGGCAGCTGGAAGAAAAATGGCGGGCCGAGAAAGATAAGATCAAGGAAATCCGAGATCTGCGGGAATCTCTGGAAATGGCTCGCAGTCAACTGGCTCGCGCGGAACGGGACTATGATCTTAACCGGGTGGCGGAGCTGCGCCATGGAACCATTCCCTCTATGGAAGCCAGGATTCAGGAAGCGGAAGAAGCGATACACGCCGATGAAGGATCCCGGCTGCTGAAAGAGGAAGTCGATGAAGAGGACGTGGCCGAAGTCATCAGCCGCTGGACCAACATACCGGTCAGCCGCCTGGTGGAAAGCGAACGCGAAAAAATGCTCCGGCTGGGAGAGCAAATGCACAAGCGAGTCGTCGCCCAGGAAGAAGCCATTGAAGCGGTGTCAAACTCCATCCTGCGGGCCCGGGCCGGCCTGAAAGACGCCAGCCGGCCGATCGGCAGCTTCATCTTCCTCGGCCCCACCGGGGTCGGTAAAACCGAAGTGGTGCGCACCCTGGCTGACACCCTCTTCGACGACGAACGGGCGATGATCCGGATCGATATGTCGGAGTACATGGAAAAACACACCGTCGCCCGCATGATCGGAGCGCCGCCGGGATACATCGGCCACGAAGAAGGCGGACAGCTGACCGAAGCGGTGAGGCGCCGACCCTATTCAGTTATCTTGTTCGATGAAATCGAAAAAGCGCATCATGACGTTTTCAACATTTTACTGCAAATTCTGGACGAGGGCCGTTTGACGGATTCGCATGGACGGACGGTTGATTTCAAAAACACAGTCATCATCATGACTTCCAATATCGGCAGTCCGCTGATCGTCGAGAATCAGGGAGAAAACTTCGAATCCATGAAAGACAAAGTCATCGGCCAGCTGCGACATGAGTTCAGGCCGGAATTTCTTAACCGGGTTGATGAAATAGTCGTCTTCCACGCCTTGAACAAAGAACATATCCTGCGGATTGTCGACTTGCAGCTGGAAAATCTGCGCGGACGATTAAGGAATGAAGATCTTGGCCTGGAAGCCAGTAATGAAGCCAAAAAACTGCTGGCGGATCGCGGCTTCGACCCGGTTTACGGCGCTCGGCCGCTGCGAAGAGCCATCTCCCGCGAACTGGAGAACCCGATGTCCAGAATGATCGTCGCCGGAGAGGTTCAGGCGGGGCAAACAATCCAGGTCGATGTGGACGAACAAGGCTTCACATTCAAAGCGGTTTCAACCTGATACATCATTCAGACGGGGATCGCACGTGAAAAGAGTTCAACTCTTAGTTTTGTCTTCACTCCCCCTTTTCGCAAGGGTCAGGCTAGACCCTCCGCGAAAAGGGTTTCAGGCCTAATTTTGTGCTCACCTTGTCTCGCACCTTGTCTCGCACTTAGTCTGAAAAATGAGGAATCGACAGAAAACCAGACAAGGTGCGAGATCCGC
>PUNB01000261.1 GCA_003552565.1 Lentisphaerota bacterium | reverse complement strand
TGGAGGCAGTTCATGTATCCGCTGATCGTGGCTCCGGCCGAAGAAATGCATGTGCTTGCCGTCTGGCTCCAGCAGTTTCAGCTTAATGCTTCCCAGCCTGCCGTCTTCGCTTCGGTTCTGCTGGCCAGCATACCCTCTCTTCTGATTTTCCTTTTTGCCCAGCGAACTATAATGCGCGGTATTGCCGTGCCGTCGGAAAAATAGCCTCTGGCGTTCTGGCATTGCTGACTGGTTCCGAACCTCAACGGGCTTCTCTGAGGGTTTACATTTTTCCTGTAATGCGACTATATGCTATAATGGCCTTTTTAACAATCAGAGCTTTGCTCTGCGGGCAAGGCTCCAGCTGGTGCATCTGCGCCACTGGAGCTTTGTGAGAAAAGCGGGCTGACCAAATTTCCCGTCAAGCAAACAATGAGGGCCATGATATGATCTGCAGGAATCAACAAGCAGTAAAGGTTAGTTTAAAAGATAGCAAAAACAAAATCATAATATCAGGTGGAGTGGTATTGTTCGCCGCTATTGCTGCTATCTGCTCCGTTTTAATCTTTTTAAGGGTATTTAATAAGATTTAAAAGATTTACGGCTGAGAATATTGCGTGTTTAATACATAAATCGAGCATTCTGTCTGTGAGAAAATCAAACCAAGAAATTGTCAAGTGGCAGCGAGAAGCTAAGGTGCGTTATAATGCGGATATTGCTGTCATCGGTGGCGGTATCGCCGGAGTTTCTGCAGCTTGTGCTGCAGCTAAGTCAGGAGCTGAAGTCATTCTTGTCGAAAGATTCGCCGTGACCGGCGGGATGCTGACCACCGGCGGTGTGGCGAACTTCTGTGACAGTGATTACCTCAGTGGACAGGGCGAAGTTTTTGACCAAATACTGGCTGACCTTAAAGAATGGAATGCCATAGGATCCGGGAAAAAGTCCTGCTTTCACTATGAAGTTCTGGCCCTGGTCCTTCAGGAACTCCTGTTGCGACGCGGCGTGAAACTGCTCCTGCATACGCGACTTGTCGATTGCATTGCCGACAGCAGCGGTCGGATCAGTGAGTGTATCGTCTGCGGCAAAAGCGGCCCCGAAGCCTTGCGCGCCAAACAGTTCATTGACTGTACCGGTGAGGCCGACCTGGCTCGTGCGGCCGGATTTGAAACGCTTAAAGCGGGGGAGTCAGGATACCAGCTGCCTATGTCTTTGATGTACTTCGTTCGTCATGCTGCACCTGAAGAGGTTAAACCACTGTTGCCTGAAGGGTGGTTTAATCCCATTGAAAGCAAAGACGAACTGCCCATGACGAGCATCTGGCCCGACGGGCCGGGAGCCAATGCACTGAAGATCAAAATCCCGATGTTCGATTCGACGAACACCGAAAACCTGACTTCTGCAGAAATAACTGCACGCCGCCGCATGATCGAAGTGCTGGATTACTATCAGCGGGTTGAAAAGAAACCGTGGCATCTGGATCATTGCAGCCCGATTATCGGGATTCGTGAGGGGTGTCGGATAATCGGCGATTACACACTGACACTTGAGGATGTGCGTGCTGGTCGGGCCTTTGACGACGCCGTAGCGCGCGGGACATATTATCTTGACGGACATAAACCGGACGATGATAAGCGCACCTATATTATGTCCAAAGATCAGCTGAAAGTTCCGCCGTACCATATACCGCTGCGCAGCCTCATCGCGAAAGACGGCAAGAATGTGATGATGGCCGGCCGCTGTTTTTCGGCCGATCAGCTTGCTCTGTCTTCGGCTCGGGTCGCTACGTCATGTTCTATGATGGGGCAGGCCGCCGGTATTACATCGGCGTTGAGCGTGCAGAACGGTTGTGATCCCCGAGACCTGGATGCGGCCGATGTCAGAAATGTTGTCATCAGGCGCGGCGCCGAACTGGCGAATCGATAACGGATAAAGGGAATTTGTAATTGTGTCTGGAGAACTAAGCATGAAAACAGATGTATTTGAAATAAGTTCGGTTGTCGATGGAGCCAGGTTATACGGTTACCTCTGTAAAAACGGACAACCTCATAATCTTGTGCTGATGCCGGGCAGCGGTGCTCACCATTCCTTTCTGGTGCAGTATCCTCGATTGGTTGGCAGGATAATAACTGGCTTTATCAATGATTGGAAAAGAGAAAGGGAGTTAAATCATGTCTGAAGCAATAAAACTGAAGGGAATTATTCCGCCCATGGTTACTCCGCTTGCTGCGCGCGACCAGCTGGACAGTGGAGGGCTTGAACGCCTGGTCGAGCATATCCTTGCCGGCGGCGTTCATGGGCTATTTATCCTTGGCACTTCCGGCGAAGCACCGAGTTTGAGTTATCGGCTTCGACGTGAACTTATCGATAGAACCTGTTCTCAGGTTGATGAACGTGTTCCGGTGCTTGTGGGAATTACCGACACCTCTTTTGTTGAGTCGGTTAACCTCGCGTGTTACGCCGCAGAGGCCGGTGCAAAAGGAGTCGTCCTGGCACCACCATATTACTTCCCTGCCGGACAGGATGAACTTATTGAGTATGTCGATCATCTGATACCGGAGCTGCCCCTGCCGCTTACTTTGTACAACATGCCGAGCCATACTAAACTCATGTTTGAACCGGAGACGATTCGCCGAGTTATGGATAATTCCGCTATCGCCGGTCTTAAGGACAGTTCGGGAGATATGGTTTATTTCCACCGACTTCAGACTTTTTTACGGAACCGCCGGGATTTTCATCTTCTGGTGGGGCCCGAGGAACTCCTCGGAGAGACAGTGCTGCTCGGGGGAGATGGTGGAGTCAGTGGGGGAGCCAACCTGTTTCCCCGACTTTACGTATCGCTTTATGAAGCTGCTGCGGCCGGCAGTCACCGGCGTGTGAAAGAACTCCAGAGCATCGTGATGCATATCAGCAACACTATATACAGCACAGGCCGGTTCAGCTCCAGTATCATTAAAGGGCTTAAATGTGTGCTGTCGCTGGAAGGGATTTGCAATGATTTTATGGCAGAACCCTTTCATCGTTTTCGACGGGTGGAACGTGAGCGAACCGAAAAACATCTTAGGGCAATCAAACGGGAATTAGCAGTAGTTTTTGATCGTAATACTGTTTGAACACGAAAAAAATCACTTGTTTATGATTCTGAAGCCTGAATTTTTAGCTAAGAAATGGAGGATTGTTGGGCATGAACATGAAAATTATTAATAAGCCAAGGTTG
>PUNB01000163.1 GCA_003552565.1 Lentisphaerota bacterium | reverse complement strand
TATGGGCATGGAATTACCGACAGAGAAATCACCAGACTCACCGCTGACCACAGTCTGGCCCACCTTTAAGCCGACTGGAGCCAGAATATAGCGTTTCTCTCCGTCCACATAATTCAGCAGAGCCACATGAGCGCTGCGATTGGGATCGTATTCGATCACCGCCACGCGAGCCGGAACGTTTTCCTTGTCACGGCGGAAATCAATCTGACGATAACGTTTTTTGACACCGCCGCCTCGAAAGCGGGTGGTGGTTCTGCCCTGATTATTACGGCCGCCGCTGCTTTTTTTCCCTTTTGTAAGGTTTTTCTGGGGTTTAGCTTTGCGATCGACCTCCGGCATATCTGAAATCGTCATGCCTCGGCGACCAGGTGAAGTTGGTTTATATTCTTTAATAGCCATTGTAATTCCTGCTGTAATTCCGCGTGTTTGTAATTAAACCAGATCAATGCTGCCTTCAGACAAGGTTACGACCGCTTTTTTCCAATCCGGACGTTTGCCGTATTTGGCTGTGCGCATTCTTTTCTTTTTCCCCCGCATGTTCATGACATTAACCGAAGAGACCTTGACATCAGGGAAGATCGCTTCTACAGCCCTGCGGATCTGAGGTTTGCGAGCCTTGGGGTCTACCTTGAAGCAGTATTTATTAAGCTCTGACAGCTCTGTACTTTTTTCTGTAACTAAAACTGTTTTAACAATTTCGTAAGGGTTATTCATTTTCGCGCCTCCCTTTTAACTGACTGCAGACGTGCAGTAAAAGAGTTCAGACTTTCTCGGGTGAAAATTATTTTTTTGAACAGTAAAAGCCAGTAAGGGTTGACGGATGATGCCTCCATGACTTCCACATCGGGAAGGTTGCCGCTGGCCAGTTCGAGATTTTCATCGATATCATCGACCACCACAAGAGCATCTTCTCCTGCCTGAATCGTCGCCAGAAAGCGGAGCATACTCTTGGTTTTATGATCTTCAAGGGCAATATTTTCCACGACTATCACATCATCGGCGGCGACTCGCTCCGAGAAGGCTCTTTTCAGGGCCAGTTTTCTGACTTTGGAATTGATATTTTTGGTGAAAGAGCGGGGTTTAGGACCGAAAACGACTCCACCGCCGCGCCAGATGGGGCTTTTAACGCTTCCGGCGCGAGCCCGGCCGGTGCCTTTCTGCCGATATGGTTTGCCGCCGGAACCGCGCACTTCACCGCGAGTTTTGGCACTGGCGGTGCCTGCCCGGTGTTTGCTGAGAAAAGAGACTACCGCGTCGTGTACCGCCTGCTCCCCTTTTTCCATTTCCAGGCAGCCGGGATCCAGGCTGAAGTCTCCAGCCGGGGAACCGTCACCATTAATTACTGATAAAGTGGATTCCATATTTAACTTCTCCGAAAAATAAGCTTAAAAAACTAACTGATTTTCTTTTTAACCGCTTCACGGATAATAATCAGACCATTGTTCGGTCCCGGCACGGCCCCCTCAACCAGGACCACATTGTCATCGGGTCTGACTGAAACCACCCGCAGGTTCTGGCTGGTTTTCCGGACACCGCCGGTTCTGCCGGGCATTTTACGTCCTTTGTAAACTTTGCCCGGATTAACACACATACCGATGGAGCCGGTTTTACGCATCCAGCTGCCCCCGTGGGTGGCTCTGCCGCCGCCGAAGTTATAGCGTTTCACGACCCCCTGAAATCCGCGCCCTTTGGTGGTGCCGATAACATCGACGTACTCACCTTCTTCGAACATATCCGCTCCCAAAGTATCGCCGACAGTGCATTCACTGTCTTCGGGGAGTCTGATCTCGCGCAAAAGCAGCGGCGGCTGTTCCTGCAGGCCGGCCTTGCTCAGGTGACCTTTGACCGCGTTGGACACTTTGCGAAAACTGCGCCTGCCGAATCCCAGCTGAAGCGCCGAATAGCCGTCATTTTCCTGAGTGCGCAGACAGGTCACAGTGCAGGGACCAGCCTGCAGTGCGGTAACAGAGACGCGTCTTCCGCTTTTCTCGAAGATCTGCGTCATGCCCAGTTTTTTTCCAATCAGCCCTTTCATAAAAACAATTCCTTCAAATCTTAATAGTGATATCGACCCCAGCGGGGAGACTCAGTTTTTTTAGTTCATCCACGGTTTTGGAAGTCGGCTCAACAATATCCATGACCCGTTTATGGGTGCGGATTTCAAAGTGTTCCATGGATTTCTTATTGACGTGCGGCGAACGATTAACACAAAAACGTTCCCGCCGTGTCGGCAGCGGTATCGGTCCGGCGACCTGGGCTCCGGTACGTTTAACCGTTCTGACAATATCTCCGGTGGATTGATCAAGCACCCGATGATCAAAGCCCTGCAATCTGATACGTATAGTCTGTTTTACTGCCATTGTAGTTTCCGCCTGTTCCTTAGACTTGAATTAAGCTTGCTTTTTAAGAATTTCTTCCTGCATTGACTGCGGCACCTTTTCAAAATGCGAAAGTTCGGCGACAAAAGTCCCGCGCCCCCGCGAAAGAGATCGCACCGCGGTAGCGTAACCGAAAATTTCCGCCAACGGCACCTGGGCCTTCACCACCGCCGTGTCCGGCCGTGAGTCCATTTCCAATATCTGCCCTCTGCGTCCGGAAATATCGGCGATCAGATCTCCTATGTGTTCTTCCGGCGCATTGACTTCGAGGCTCATTATCGGCTCCAGGAGCACCACCCGGGCTTTTTTCGCGGCGGCTTTCAAGGCCATTGATCCAGCCACTTTAAATGCGGTTTCCGATGAATCCACCGAATGATAAGAGCCATCCAGAATTTCACAGCGGAAATCCACCAGCGGGAAGCCGGCGATAATACCGCTTTCCGCCGCTTCCCTGATTCCCTGTTCAACAGCCGGAATGTAATCCTTAGGGATTCGTCCCCCGACCACTTTATCTTCAACCTCGACACCGCTGCCGGTCTCGGTGGGTTCGATTTTTATAATGGCGTGCCCGTACTGGCCGCGGCCGCCGGTTTGGCGAACAAATTTTCCTTCCGCTTCAGCGGCTCCCATCAGTCGCTCCCGGTAAGCCACCTGCGGCTGACCGACGTTCGCTTCGACACTGAATTCCCGGCGGATGCGATCCAGAAAAACTTCCAGATGCAGTTCTCCCATGGCGGAAACCACGGTCTGACCGGTTTCTTCGTCGGTGCGGACTCTGAAGGTCGGATCTTCCTGAACCAAATGTCCCAGGGCATCAGTCAGTTTATCCCTGTCGGCATTGCTTTTAGGTTCTACCGCCAAACTGATCACCGGCTCGGGAAAGGTCACGGATTCCAGCAGGATAGGATCATTCTGAACACACAAAGTATCCCCTGTTGTCACCTGTTTCAGACCAACCGCGGCGGCAATGTCACCACTGAAAATTTCTTCCCGCTGTTCCCGGGAGTTGGCGTGCATCTGCAACAGCCGCCCAAGTCGTTCTTTTCTGCCTGTCCGCGGGTTGTAAACCGTGCTTCCCTGTTTAGCGGTACCTGAATAAACTCGGAAGAAAACCAGTTTACCGACGTAGGGGTCTGTCATAACCTTGAAAGCCAGAGCGGCGAAAGGCTGATAATCGCCGGCGTGCCTTTTCATTGGTTCACCGGTCTTCGGATGTTTTCCGTTGATCTCCCATACGTCCACCGGAGAAGGCAGATAATCAACGATGGCGTCGAGAAGCGGCTGCACACCTTTGTTTTTGAAGGCGCTGCCGCAAGACACCGGAACAATATTGCCCGCCACCACGGTTCGTCTTAAGGCGTCGTGAATTTCCTGATCCGTGAGTTCTTCGTCCATTAAATAGCGCTCAGTGCAGTATTCATCGTACTCAGCCAGGCATTCTATCAGCAGTTCCCTGGCCTTAGTCAGTTCGTCCTGCATATCTTCGGGCACTGGCTCTTCCTGAACACTGGCGCCATGATCGCCGACATCGAAAATCAACAGTTTTCGCTTGAGAACATCCACGACTCCGCGCATACGGTCTTCACTGCCGCATGGAATCTGCAGCGGCACCGGGGTGGCTCCCAGCTTATCGCGAATCTCATTTACGACATTATAGAAATCGGCACCGACCCGATCCATTTTGTTAACATAGGCAATGACCGGCACTCCGTACTTGCGGGCCTGGCGCCATACGGTTTCGGACTGCGGCTGGACACCTCCGACGGCACAGAATACCGCTACCGCGGAATCGAGCACCCGCAAAGATCTCTCGACCTCGGCGGTAAAGTCCACATGACCAGGAGTATCGATGATATTAACCCGATGATCGCGCCAGAAACAAGTGGTGGCGGCGCTGGTGATGGTTATGCCGCGCTCCTGCTCCTGGTCCATCCAGTCCATGGTGGCGGTGCCTTCATGGGTTTCACCGATTTTATGCTTGATCCCGGAATAATATAAAACTCTCTCCGTCAGGGTGGTTTTTCCCGCATCAATATGAGCCATAATGCCGATATTACGCACTCTTTCGAGCGGAATTTTCCGGTTCGGAGATTCTTGGAATTGATCGTATTGTTCTTTTTCGGTCATTTTCTGTCTTTATTACCATCTATAATGGGCGAAAGCCCGGTTGGCAGCCGCCATTTTATGAGTGTCATCGCGTTTTTTAACTGCGCTGCCGGTATTGTCATAGGCGTCCAGCAATTCGCTCGCCAAAGTGTCTTTCATGGCTCCTTTTCGGCCTTTGGCGAAATTTATCAGCCAGCGCAGAGCCAGGGAGACCTGTCTTTCGGGGTTGATTTCCACCGGCACCTGATAGGTGGCACCGCCGACTCGGCGGCTTTTCACTTCCAGCTGCGGCTTGACGTTTTCCACCGCCTGCAAAAGGATTTCCAGGGGATCCTCGTCCGACCGGTTCTGGCCGATAGTCTCCATAGCATCGTAAACAATTTTTTGAGCTACCGATCTTTTACCGCGCTCCATGATAAAATTAATCATCCGCGTGACCAGTTCACTGCCGTACTTGACATCTGGAATGACATCTCTTTTTTCAGCCCGTCTTCTTCTCATATCAATTCACTTTCCCGGATTTTATTTTAGGAGTTTTTTGAGCCATACTTACTGCGGCCCTGTTTTCTGTCGCCGACCCCGAGACAATCCAGGGATCCTCTGACAACATGATAGCGAACCCCCGGCAGATCGCGCACTCTGCCGCCGCGAACCAGTACAACACTGTGTTCCTGCAGGTTATGACCTTCGCCGCCGACATACGCGGTTACTTCCTGGCCGTTAGTCAAACGCACGCGGGCAACTTTACGCAGGGCAGAGTTAGGTTTCTTCGGTGTTCGCGTAGTCACCTGCAGACAAACTCCGCGCTTTTGCGGGCAGCGGGCGAGAGCGCGTGCGCGCTTTTTGGCGACCTTTGGCTTTCGTCCTTTCTTCACTAATTGATTTATTGTGGGCATAAACGTTCAACTTCCTCTGTTGTTGTTGCGAGAGCCTGATAATTTAACCGCCCTCAATGACTTTTCAAGCACATTCAGATATCAAGTACTTCCTTAGCTTCTTCAAGTTTATCTCTCTTACGGCTTTCTTTTTGAGCTTCCTGAGATTCCTCTTCGGAACCTTCCGCCGCCTCCTCGGGCACCATTTTCTTCAAGGTGACATTATGCACTTTTGGGAAACCGGTACCGGCGGGTATCAGGTGCCCCATAATGACGTTTTCCTTGAATCCCTTAAGGTAATCGACCGCACCGCAGGTAGCGGACTCAGTCAAAATACGGGTGGTGTCCTGGAAGGATGCCGCGGAAATAAAACTCTCCGTTTCCAAAGAGGCTTTAGTAATGCCGAGCAGAATCGGCTGCGCTTCCGCCGGCTGTCCGCCTTCGGCAATGGTGCGCGAGTTTTCTTCCACGAAGCGGTTCCGATCAACGGTTTCACCGTAAAGATAACGAGTGCTCCCGGGGTCAGTGATGCGAACTTTACGCATCATCTGGCGGACAATGATTTCGATATGCTTATCATTAATCTCCACTCCCTGCACTCGATAAACTTCCTGCACTTGATTAACCAGATACTCCCGCAGATCCTGAGGTCCGCAGACATCCAGTATTTCCTGGGGCACCTCGGCGCCGTCGGTAATCGGCTGGCCCTTTCGAACATAATCACCGTCAAAAACAACCAAGCGCTTGGCGGCAGGTATTGCATGGACTTCCTGCTGACCGCTCTCAGCATCACGAACAGTCACAGTGCGCCGGCCACGCTGAATTTTTCCGAACTCAATCACACCGTCAATTTTGGCGATCTCTGCCGCTTCTTTCGGGCGCCTGGCCTCCAGGAGTTCTGAAACTCTCGGCAGCCCGCCGGTGATATCTTTAGTTCGGGAAATCTGGCGGGGGGTTCTGGCAATTGTCTGCCCGGCGTTCACCATGGCATTTTCTTCAACCATTATATGTGCCCCGGCGGGCAGACTGTAATGGTCTATAATCTGATCATCCTCATCCAGAATTACCAACTGCGGATGAAGATCTTCCCGGTGTTCCATCACCGTAAATTCCTCCGAACCGGTTGATTCGTCCATCTGCCGCCTGAGAGTGACACCTTCAACCAGATCCCGATATGATATTTTACCGGCCGCTTCACTGATAATCGGCACGTTGTAAGGATCCCAGGAAGCAAAGGTCTGGTTTTTTCGGACCTTGTCGCCATCTTTTACGGTAAGTACTGTTCCACTGAGCAGTTTATGTCTTTCAATTTCATAACCGTCTTTGTTTTCGACCACTGCGCAACCATTCCGGTTAAGAACCACCTGATTTCCGTCTTCCCGTGTCACCGAGCGCACGTCCAGCAAGCGAAGCCTGCCGCCGACCTGGCTTCTGAGAACCGGCTGTCTGAAAGAGACCGTAGCGGTACCGCCATAGTGGAAGGTACGCATAGTCAACTGTGTTCCGGGTTCGCCGATGGACTGGGCGGCGATAATACCGAGCGCGTCTCCCTCCACCGGCATCTGGTTTGTCGCCAGATTGCGGCCGTAGCAGGTGGCGCAGACACCTTCCTTGCTCTCACAAGTCAGCACTGTGCGCAGATGGATGCTCTCTATTCCGAGGTCATCAATCTTGTCGGCGATCTGGGGAGTTATTTCCTGCCCGGCAGCAACAACCAGCTCCGTTTTATCGTCGCTCAAGGGATCATGAATATCGTCGACACTGAAACGCCCGACAATACGGTCTTTAAGCGGAACGATTTCTTCATCGCCTTCAATAATTCCTTTAACCCACATGCCGTTTACAGTGCCGCAATCGCGCTCAGAACAGATGACATCATGGGCCACATCTACAAGTTTACGAGTCATATATCCCGAGTCGGCGGTTTTCAGGGCGGTATCAGCCAGCCCTTTCCGGGCGCCGTGAGAACTGAGGAAGTATTCGAGCACCGACAGTCCTTCGCGGAAGTTCGCCAGAATCGGTCTTTCAATAATGTCACCCGAGGGTTTAGCGATCAACCCCCGCATACCGGCCAGCTGTTTAACCTGATCGGCACTGCCTCTGGCACCTGAGTCCATCATTGCAAAAACAGGATTGATTTCGCTTTTTCCTTCATTTCTTTCCAAGGTCTGACTGAGCACAGCCGACAATTCATTGGAAGTCTGCGTCCAGATATCAATACACTTCTGGTTACGCTCATTCTCGGTGATGATCCCCTGTTCCCGCTGAGCGCGTACTTCCGCCACCTGCCGGTGCGCTTCACTGACTTTTTCAGCTTTCTCCGGGGGCACGATCATATCCGAGATGGCGATCGAGAAACCGGCTTGTGTGGCGTATTCGTAACCCAGGTTTTTCAGGCGGTCCAGCACTTTTACAGCCTGGTCATGACCAGCATGGTCATAACAGGTTTTTATCATTTTCCCGAGGCTTTTCTTTTTAGCGACTTGGTTGAAGAACCCCAGTTCATCAGGCCATATTTCGTTAAAGACGCAGCGCCCGGCGGTGGTTTGAATAAGCCTGGTCTCAGGCTCGGCCCAGGGCCGATCAGGATGTTCGAGATCCGGGTTGCGCAGCCTGATTAACTGATGCAGTTCTATATCTTTGTCATGCAGCGCTCTCAACACTTCATAGTAATCATTGAAAGCGGGCATGGACTTTTCTTGTTCCTGCTCCGCTTCATGTCGACCGCCAGGGCGATAAGTCAGGAAATAAGCGCCAAGAGCGATATCCTGACTGGGTGTGGCTATCGGCTGTCCATTGGCGGGAGAGAACAGGTTTTGCGGCGCCATCATCAAAGTTTTGGCTTCAAGCTGCGCTTCGTTTGACAGCGGCACATGGACAGCCATCTGGTCACCGTCAAAGTCGGCGTTGTAAGCTTGACAGACAAGCGGATGCAGTCTTATCGCCTGTCCTTCGATAAGAATCGGATCAAAGGCCTGAATGCTCAAACGGTGCAGTGTGGGAGCCCGGTTGAGCAGAATCGGATGCCCTTTTATCGACTTTTCCAGAGCGTCCCAAACAGCCGGCACACGCTTTTCAATCATTTTCTTGGCATTACGCACCGTATGCACCACGCCATCCTGGCGAAGATGGTGGATAATGTACGGCTCAAAGAGGTTAAGCGCCATTTCTTTAGGCAAGCCGCACTGATGCAGTTCAAGCTCTGGGCCGACAACAATCACCGAGCGCCCGGAATAATCAACCCTTTTCCCCAGCAGATTCTGGCGGAAACGCCCCTGCTTTCCTTTCAACATATCGCTAAGAGATTTCAGCGGCCGATTGCCGGTGCCCGTCACCGGGCGTCCGTGGCGTCCATTGTCCAAGAGGGCGTCAACCGACTCCTGAAGCATCCTTTTTTCATTGCGAATAATAACCTCAGGGGTATGCAGCTGCAAAAGGTTTTTCAGCCGGTTGTTGCGGTTAATCACCCTTCTGTATAAATCGTTCAGATCCGAAGTAGCAAAACGCCCTCCCTCCAGCGGCACCAGCGGCCTCAGGTCCGGCGGAATAACCGGCAGGACCTTGAGAATCATCCACCTTGGATCCATCTGGTTATTGTTGAAACCTTCTACCAGGCGCAATCTTTTGGCGATTTTTTTCCGTTCAGCTTTACTGCGAGTGCTCTGCATGCGCGCTTCCAGGTCGGCCTGCATGGAATCCAGATCCAATTCTCCGAGCAGCAATTCAAGCGACTCCGCCCCCATTCCAGCCTTGAAATTGTCACCGTAGGTTTCTCTGGCCTCTCTGTATTCTTCATCATCAAGCAGCTTTCTGGGAGGCAGCGGCGTGTCGCCGGGATCAGTAACGATCCAGTTTTCATAATAAATCACCCGCTCCAGTTCGCGCGCGGTCATATCGAGCATTAAACCGAGTCTGCTGGGCATACATTTAAAAAACCAGATATGGCATATCGGCACGGCCAGTTCCAAATGCCCCATACGTTCGCGGCGCACACGCGACTGAGTGACCTCAACCCCGCAGCGGTCGCAGACAATTCCTTTGTGCTTAACACGTTTGTATTTTCCGCAATTACATTCCCAATCCCTGGTCGGACCGAATATACGCTCACAGAAAAGACCGCCTTTTTCGGGCTTGAATGAACGATAATTGATTGTTTCAGGGTTTTTAACCTCGCCGCGACTCCAGGAACGAATGTTTTCCGGAGAAGCCACACCGATAGTCACATAATTCATGGAATCCGTTTGCGGAATGTCCAATACCTCTCTAATGGCGTTGTCAGTCAAAATATCAGCCCTCCGTATTGAGGAATGTGGAATTTATAAACAAGATCTTTTAGCCTGATTAATTCATACGAATTCGGCCATGCATCATCTACATCATCTATATGGCGGAACTTCAGAACTGCGGGCCGATTTTACGGCAGGTTCGAACCGCCGTCTCGGCGGCGCACCCGAATGTCGAGCCCCAGGCTCTGCATTTCCCTGGTCAGAACATTGAAAGATTCCGGAATGCTGGCTTCCAAAGCATTCTCTCCTTTGAGAATTGAATCATATATTTTAGTTCTGCCCTGTACATCATCACTTTTCACCGTCAGCATCTCCTGCAGAGTATGAGCGGCACCGTAGGCTTCCAGAGCCCAGACCTCCATCTCGCCGAACCTTTGGCCGCCATGCTGGGCCTTGCCGCCGAGGGGCTGCTGAGTAACCAGCGAGTAAGGTCCTACGGCTCGGGCGTGAATCTTATCGGCCACCATATGATCAAGTTTCATTACATAGGAATAACCGATCATCACACGCTGTGAGAAAGGTTCGCCGGTGCGACCGTCGTAAAGAGTCGCCTTGCCGTCGGGGCCCAGGAAAAATTCGCTGCGATCGCGGCCGTTTTCATCAACTATCCGGTCATCATCCAGCAACCTACAGTTTCTTTGCTCAGCCACAACCTGTCGAGCCTCTCTGGTCATCGAAACAATTTTTTCCTCGCTGATGCCGTCAAACACTGGCGTGGCCACTTTCAAACCCAGGATTTTGGCGACCCAACCCAGATGGGCCTCCAGCACCTGACCGACATTCATCCGACTGGGCACTCCCAAGGGGTTAAGAACGATGTCAACCGGTGTGCCGTCAGCCATAAAAGGCAGATCCTCCTCCGGCACAATGCGGGCGATAATGCCTTTGTTGCCATGGCGCCCCGCCAGCTTGTCGCCGACCGCGACCTTTCTTTTGGTGGCGACATAAACCTTCACGCTCTTAAGAACGCCCGGGTCATAGCCGTCGCCGCCTTCAAGCCCCTCAATAATCTCGTCACGGCGCATGTCAATATCCCGAAACCGCGGCCGGTAAGAAGTTATAATTTCTTCTATCTGTTCTTTGGCCGGCCCGGAGGACATCTCATATTTATCATAATTCTGAGCCAGGCGCTTAAGCATGACTTTAGTGATTTTCCGGTTGGCGGGAATAATTACGCTGGTCTCGCCCTTTTCATCACGAACCTCAACGCTTTTATTGATTTTCGAACCAAGGAGAACTTCCGCTAATTTATCGGTAAGCTCATCCACCACATCCGAAGTCTGTGATTTGTGAGCGTTTTCGGCTTCCTTGATCTGGCGCTTAATCTCGGCTTTGGAAATTCTTTCCCTGGCGGGGTCAACCCGACGCTCGGTCCGCACATCCATGACAATACCGGAAGAACCGTAAGGCATATAAAGCGAGCTGTCTTTCACATCGGATGCCTTTTCTCCGAATATAGCTCTCAACAGACGTTCTTCCGGCGCCAGTTCAGTTTCGCTTTTCGGGGTGATCTTTCCAACCAGGATATCGCCGGCATGAACCTCCGCTCCGACGCGCACCACCCCCTCATGGTCCAGATTTCTAAGCATGTCCTCGTTTACATTGGGAATGTCCCGGGTTATTTCCTCCGGTCCGAGTTTGGTGTCGCGAGCGGTTATATCATACTGGTTGATCTGAATATTCGTATAGACATCATCCTTAACCAGTCTCTCATTAATAACAATGGCGTCTTCGAAATTATAGCCGCACCAAGGCATAAAAGCGGTGAGAACATTCCTTCCCAGCGCCAGCTCGCCCTGGGCGGTGGCGGAGCCGTCCGCGATTATGTCGCCGGCCTGAACTTTATCACCGGCTTTAACCATCGGCCGCTGACTGACCAAAGTGGAAGCATTGGAGCGCATGAACTTCACAAGCTGATATTCACGCACCTTCGTCTTGGCCCGGGATTTTTCCGCCGGTTTGCCGTCAGAAGTGGTGATAATTTTGTCGGCTGAGCAATAAGCCACAACTCCATCGATTTCGGCTCGGACCACAGATCTGGAATCGCGGGCCACCTCTGATTCCAGACCGGTGCCGACAAACGGCGACTCCGGCTTGATCAGCGGCAGTGCCTGCCTCTGCATGTTGGCTCCCATAAGCGCCCGGTTGGCGTCATCATGCTCAAGGAAAGGCACCAGACCGGCAGCGGCGCTGACCAGCTGTTTCGGGGACACATCCATGTACTGAACCTGTAACCGGGGCATTTCCCCAGGCTCACCCTGATATCTGCAAAGAATATAGTCATTAACCAGCCTTCCATGCTCGTCCAAAACAGCGTTTGCCTGAGCTATAACGAAGTTTTCTTCGAGATCAGCAGTCAAGAAATCAACTTCTCCGGTAACCACTCCGTCTTTGACCCGTCGATAGGGAGTCTCCACGAATCCGTAGGGGTTAGTCCGGGCGTACAGGGCCAGTGAAGAAATCAGCCCAATGTTCGGTCCTTCCGGGGTTTCAATCGGACACACCCGGCCATAATGGCTAGTGTGAATGTCACGCACCTCAAACCCGGCTCTTTCGCGCGTCAAACCGCCTGGACCTAAAGCGCTGAGCCGTCGTTTATTGGTCAACTCCGCCAGACAATTGGTCTGATCCATGAATTGACTGAGCTGGTTGCGGGCGAAAAAGTCACGCACCACGCTGGCGAAAGCTTTGGGATTAACCAGCTTGCCCGGGACAATGTCAGAGGAATCCATATCAAGCAGGGTCATACGTTCGCGGATCAGGCGCTCTGTGCGCATCAAGCCTACCCGACAGTGGTTCTGCAGCAGTTCTCCCACCGTGCGGACACGACGATTGCCCAGATGATCAATATCATCGACGCTGCCGTTTTTGTGGCGCAGTTCCATGAGCTTAGCGGTCGCGGCGATCAGATCCTCTTTCATCAGAGTACGAGTGTCAGCATCGATATCCAATCCCAGCTTCTGATTGATTTTGTAACGACCGACCAAACCAAGATCATACCGGCGGAGATCAAAGAACAGACGACTGAGCAACTGCCTGGCGCTGCTGACGTTCGGGGGATCACCGGGGCGCAAACGACGATAAATCTCTTTCAAGGCTTCTTCGGTAGTCCTGGCCCCGTCTCTTTGGACACAGCGAATAAAATAATCCCCAATCTCCGAGGTATCCACGACCGCCAGCTTTTTAACGCCCGCCTCTTCCAGCAGTTCAATGTTTTCCTCGGTCAGAGGTTCGAGCTGTCCCAGAAGCGGCCCCGCCTCCGAGCCACCTTCGTCGATATTTTCAAGCGAATCATGACTCCGCGGATCAACCACTTCTTCCGCGGTGAAGACTTGCGAGGGATCGTCGAGTTTAGCCAGCTTTTTCGGCGTGGTCTTCTGGACTTTGTAAACCGCGTCAAGGAGTTCATAGTTGGTTTCGCAGCCAAGAGCACGCAGGAAAGTACTGATCAGAAAACGGCGGCGGCGACGGCGGCGATCCAGAAAAATGTATATGTGATCCTGAATATCAAACTGTACTTCCATCCAGGAGCCGCGATCCGGAATCACACGGAAAGAATAGAGGGCTCGGCCGCTGGGATGCCGTTCCTTTTCAAAACATACACCCGGACTTCTATGCAATTGACTGACAATCACCCTTTCAGCTCCGTTAACCACAAAGGTCCCGGCTTCGGTCATGATCGGCATATCCCCCATATAAACCTTTTCCTCCTTGGAGTCACTGGGAGTGTTCAGCCGGAAAGTCACATGCAGAGGGGCCGCGTAGGTTCCGCCGTCTCGCAGACAGGAAACCTTGTCCTCTCTGGGCGGATGGATTTCATAGTCCACAAAATCCAGTGAACATTGCTGATCTATACTTTCTATCGGGAAGATTTCTCGAAAGACTTGGTCGAATCCCTGGACCTGATGGCGCTGCTTGGAGCCGCCTTTTTCAAAGAAACGGTCATACGATTCCCTCTGGATAGTAATCAGATCAGGAACTTTGAGTATATCCTGCAGTTTGCCGAAATTTTTTCGTTCCATAGTGCTCCTGCCGCTTAGAGGCGAGATGTTAATAACGTTTAATAAACCTGACACAGTCAGCCGGATAAACCACGCGCCTTTACGGTTCGTTCACCCGTCGGGAAGTTGAACACGCGAAAGTGTTTTCTAAACAGCGCAAATCGGAAGGCCTGAAACAGGCCTCCGATTCGGCTGACGCGTGGTTTTATGATAACAGGTATGAAGAACAACCCATCATTTAACTTCGACAGTGGCGCCGGCACCTTCCAGCTTGCCTTTCAGCTCTTCGGCTTCCTCTTTGGCAATGCCTTCTTTGACAGGTTTTGGAGCGCCTTCAACCAATTCCTTGGCCTCTTTCAAGCCAAGACCGGTAATCGCCCTCACCTCCTTGATCACATTGATCTTTTTCTCACCCGCGGCGGAGAGCACGACATCAAATTCCGTTTTCTCCTCAGCAGCCGCTTCTTCGCCGCCGCCGGCCGGAGCCGCGGCCACCGCCGCCGCCGGAGCCGCCGCCGTCACTCCCAGTCTGTCTTCAAGCGCTTTGACCAGCTTGGACAACTCCAGAACTGACATATTTTCAATATAGGAAATAAATTTTTCCATTTCTTCCGATACTTCTACTTTGACACCTTCTTCAGCCATGGTTGGAAAACCTCCGATACTTAATTATTTTTGTTTTTCACGAACAATTATATATTTTAACGAACCATCATATTGATGAACAAACACGTCATGAACTTTTTTGGTTGCAGTAATCATTAAGAGCATAAACGATACTTGCCAACCGATTGTAGCAGACGCCGGCCAAATTGCGGGCGGGAGCCTGAAGCACTCCCAGCAGCTGAGCCAAAAGCACATCCCTTCCGGGCAGCTGAGCCAGCTGGTCCACC
>PUNB01000235.1 GCA_003552565.1 Lentisphaerota bacterium | reverse complement strand
CGGGGAAGCTTTTTCGCCATATTCAATATTCCTTTTTGATTGATGCACAATCCGGGAAACATATACCCGGTCTGCCTTGTAAGGAATAAAGAAGGGAAGAAGATGTCAAGAAAAGGAAGAAGCGGCTTCTTTCAAGTGGGAAAGCCGGCGAAGAAAAAAAGAAAAAGAAAAGAAGAAAAAGGGAAGAAAAAAAAATCAGAGTCTAAAAACGGTACCGGTGGTACACTTTAATACGGCGGTTTTGGTACACTGTGATTTGGCGGTTTTGGTACACTTTCAACTTGGCGGTGAGACCATCTGCTCAGTTGAAAAAGTCGACCGGTCGAATCGATCAACGAGGGGGGGTCAAATCGATCAACCAATACCAGATACAGCTATACCATATAAAGCTTTTATTACAGAGCGCCCCTCCCCCTCCTTCGGAGGAGTCGGGGGCTCTGCCTTGAATATTTTTATAGAAGGACTGGTAAAGCCGATAAAACAGGGAGACAGAAGGGGACAAATAGTTTTTCGACAGTTTTACCAGCTTTTACACCGGCACAGAATCCTACTTATCTTTACCGGCGAAATCCGGAGTATAAGAGATACTCTGAACAGCAGGTTTTATAGCAGGGATCAATTCTGGCTCCCAAACTCGCACCCAGACGGTGGTTTTGGAAAGGGAAGTTGTAAAACCCGGGTGTCAGTACGGGCAGACTATCGATGGTTTCAAAAACCCTCATATGAGCGCATTTTTAAGGATAGAATGGTTTTCCGGTTGAAAGTCTGGCGGAAGATACCTTCCGAAATGTGCACAGAGTGCAGGTAACAGACAACCTTTGCAACCTTTGCAACCTTTCGGGATGGGGATTATTTTCAGTTTACTTGCCGGCGCTTTTCAGCCAGCTTCCGTTGTCGCTCCAGGACGGACTGACCGATCCTGGCCTGCCGGCAGATGATGACGCTGAGCACTTGACTACTCTCCCGGCACGGTTCGAGATAGATCGGGACTTTCCGAGGGTGGAGCTGGAAGTCACAAACAACACTTAATACCAAAACGTTACGGCTTGCCGTATCCGCAAATGCCAGTATAGTTCAGAGTGTCAAACTTCAACCTTAAAAAAGGTAAGAACTGGAGCTTTTCAGAACTGGAGCTTTTCACACCCGAAGACAACGGGCAATGAAAAACATTTCACTATTCAATTAGTTGCTGAACTGGAGGATATAAATGAAGCGCGACATGGAACTAGTAAGGGCGCTTCTTCTCGATATCGAGGGTGAAGACAAGCCGGATCTATCTAAATGGAGTGAGAAACAACAGCTCTACCACCTAGATATTTTGATCGAAGCTGGTCTCGTTCTCGGCTACCCTATCAAAGACGGAAAAGGAGAAACTGCTACGGTCGAGACCATTCGTCTGACATGGGACGGACATGAGTTTCTCGATGCAGCCCGCAACGAAAAAGTCTGGTCCAAAGCTAAGGAAAAACTTAAAACGGTAGGTGGCAGTGTGAGTCTTCCCGTTTTGACAAGCCTTCTTACCTCTTTAATGAAGCACCAGATAGGAGTTGAATGAGAACGTAAGCCTCATAGAGACAAAGCGTTAAATAACGGTTAAAAAAAAGCCTGCCCCGGAACAGAAAGCCGAGGCAGGCCGGTTGATAGCATTAACCTTTTTTTAGATAAACGCGCCTGCGAGCGAGGGAGGGAGAAGCTACGGATTCAAAACCGTTAAGCGCTAGCTGCACATCCGCCTTTTTGAGCGTCATTCGGAATATGGGAATACTCATTTACTGTTCCGTTGAATCATGAGGACTGCCGATCACTTCTCCTGTCATAAGGTTGACATGGATTAGAGATGTTACACCATTGATCGGCCTAAGAGCAGAGGCTTCCGCTTGCCATCTGACTTTAGAGTCGCTGTGCTCAAGATCATAAATGATTCCCTTGGGTGTGTACCGCCAGTTAAGTACTTTAACCTCAAAAGTTGATACATTTTTTATAAGCATTGCTGACTCTCCAGGGGCGATAACCTCCACGGTCTCCGGATCAAAGACACCATCATCCCTGACCATGCCTTGAAATTCCCAGGTGGTGTGCAACTCCTGTGCTTCGAGGAGCAATATGCGGGCGGTCTCCTCCAAAGCCCGGTCACCGTTTAGCACCGCCGCCTCAACCGTTCTTTCAACAACTGCGCAGAAGTTCTCACAGAGTCGCTGCGTTAACCTAAGACTTCCACTTGTTGAGTCGAAAACGCAAACGCCTTCATTTTTCTGGTTCTCAAGAGGGGATGTCTTGCTGAAAAACTGAGCACAACCCACATCTCCACCATAGATGCCGTATTCCAAGCAGAATATCTCCAAGATAGATTCAGCAATATCTGTAGCGACCGTTCTTTGGTCTGGAAAAAACCAACACACAGCTGTAGTTTCAAAAAAGCGGTCTAAAGGACGCTGGGAATGCGGACTGCCCGGCTCGTACATGTAAGTTTCGCTGTTGGGGCCACGTTTTTCCGTAAAGCCACGCAAGCGTTGACTTACCTGCACCTTGGCTTCTGCAAGAAAACCCTTCTCTGAAATGTGCAATTGATGCAGACTCCCGTCAAAACGCGGAAAGACTTTTGTGTTTATAATCGGACGTGTTGTCCAATGTCTCTCTGGCCGCACAGATATCTCACCGGCATAGAAGTTAACGTCTTTTACTCGATATGGTTTTGACATATAGTAATAGATGCCGCCCGGGTACGCTTCACGCAAAAGCTGGGAATGGGTCACTGTACCTAGACGGCTACCTCCTGGCCCTATTATCTGAAACTCTTTTTCGCCAGCGGTCCGCAGCGGAAACTCATAGTGGGGGCCCGTTATCGCCCGTTGCTTCAATGGATACAAATCGGGAGGAATAGTCGTAGGTTGCAGCTCATTTTCCAACATCTCGACAAAAGTTCCGGGCAGTGTCGAGAGTCCAGCCCAAAACTCGCTGTCCTGTCTCTTGCCTTCACACTCAAGAGCCGCACAAAGGGCGTGCGTGTACTGTATATACCGGTTATCAAGGTAAAGCCAATTAGGTTCCACTTCACGTTTCAGATATTTTTCTAAAGATCCAAATTGCTTGATCAAAGCCCCACCGCCATCAATCAGAATACAGAAGCCAGCCGTCTTTCTGCCTGCACGCCCCATCCGCTGCCAGAAAGATTTGGCCATTCGGGGAACCCCTGTCATAACGACAACGTCAATCTCTCCGATGTCAATACCCAGCTCCATAGCACTGGTCGACACAACACCCATCAACTGTCCTGCGGTCAGCGCCTTCTG
>PUNB01000059.1 GCA_003552565.1 Lentisphaerota bacterium | reverse complement strand
GCGTATTTCGCGGTTGAAAATTTACCTTCTCCTTCACATCTTTGCCTGCCTGATTCCACTTAGCCTGCAAGTGGTCAAGCGGGCTTCTGTTCAAACTGTTCCCTGCCCCCTTTTCGCATCCAGTTCCGGCGGAGACCGCCGGCCTTCCGCCTTCAGGGTGTTCCCGCCTACGCCAAGGCTACGGCGCGGCATGACGGCGTGACATGCCAGCGCGCTTCGCGCGGAATTTTCCGGCTCGCAGAGCCGCCCTGGAGGAAGCCGGTCCTCCGGCTTTTTTGTGGCTTTTCGTGTTTTTTGTTGAAAACCACGTTTGAACGACAGTGAATCACGTGGGCGAAGCCCCCGTTTTGAGCGACAGCGAAATCACGGGGTGGCTATAATAAATGACAAAACCATCAACCATATTAATTGTTCAACAAACGCTCATCCGCGCATCGACGAGGTTCTCCGACGACAAAAAGGCGGCGTTGCGCCAGGCCATCGCGACGGAATCGAACCCGAACGCCAAGTGGGTGCTGGAACAGACCCTCGAGAACGCGGAGATCGCGGAGAAAACCCAACACCCGACCTGTGACGACACGGGCATCCCGCATATTCTGCTCAAGGTCGGCGGCACAAAGTCGGTGAGTGCGGAAGTTGAGGAGTAAGGGCGTATAAGAATGACGGAGCAAGAGTTACAGTTTGTGTTGTCGGAGGGAGAGGGTCTCTTTGTTGAATTCAAGGAAAGGCCTGATAAAACTCTTGCCCGGGAAATGACAGCGTTTGCCAACGCCTCCGGAGGCAGGATTTTTATCGGCGTATCGGATGATTCGCAACCGATTGGCATCTCGATAGACAATCCCCTCAAATCAAAAATTGAGGATATGGCGAGGAATTGTGATCCGCCGATTCCAATTAAACTGGATGCTACAGGCAGCATTCTTGTTGTTGAGGTTCCAGAGAGCCCCAATAAACCGCACGCCTGTTCAGATGGTTTTTTCATGCGGATCGGGGCGAATGCTCAGAAATTGGGTCGCGACGAGGTCTTTTCCATGGGAATTCGTTCGGGACGTTTACGGTTTGATGAACAGGTGTGCTGGGCGTTTGATTATTTATCCGATGTTGATGAAGAGAAGGTTTCAGCATATCTACACGTGGCGGGTTTGAAGGCAACGCTACCTTTGACTGAAATGCTGGCCAACCTAGAGGTTCTTAAGTCGGAGAACGGAAAGCCGGTAATGACAAACGCCGGAGTTCTTCTGTTCGCAAAAAATCCCGGATATTTTCTCAAAAGCTCCCCGATTGTTTGTGCGGTCTATCAGGGGGATGATAAAGCCGTTATTCTGGATCGGAAGATATATGACGACGGATTGCTGGGAAATATAGAAGGAGCGACGACCTACCTGAAGCGGCATATCGATGTTCGTTTTCAGATTCATGCATTAGAGCGTACTGAAGTGCCCCAGTATCCCGAGGCTGCCGTCCGGGAAGCGGTTGTAAATGCGGTGATGCACCGGGATTATTTTGACATGTCCGGAGATACCACGGTGGAGATTTTTAGAAACCGTATTGATATTTCCAATCCAGGCGGCCTGGTTTCGTGGCTTCGTCCTGAAGACTTCGGCAAGTACAGTCGTACTCGTAACCGGCTTATTGCTTCCATGCTGATGCGCACTCCGTATGCGGAAAAGATGGGAACAGGTATCCTTAGGATCGACCAGGCTTTGACAGAGGCAGGTCTGCCCAAAGCAGATTTCAGGTATGATGAATTCAGCTTTGCGATTTCTTTGTCAGATGTCGAACCTGATGCTTTGTCTGCGAAGAAGGGTTCACAGAAAACTTCACAGAAAACTTCACAGAAAACTTCACAGAAAATTCTGGAGGCGATGATTGATGATCCTGAAATAACGATTTCTCGCCTTTCAGAAATCTGCGGCGTGAGCACACGAGCTGTTCAGAACAATATTAACAACTTAAAAAAGATTAAGCGGCTTCGCCGAAAAGGTCCGGATAAGGGAGGATATTGGGAGGTGCTGGATGGTGGATAACGAATTTCCAATGAATGCAACAATTAAAGTAAAACAAACGCTCATCCGTGCGTCGACGGTCTTCTCGGACGATAAGAAAGCCGTGCTCCAGCAGGCGATTGAGACGGAATCGAACCCGAATTCCAAGTGGGTGCTGGAGCAGACGCTCGAGAACGCGGATATCGCGGCAAAAACCCAGCACCCGACCTGCGACGACACCGGCATCCCGCATATTCTGCTCGAGGTCGGCGGCAGCCAGGCCGTCAGCGCCGGACTGCTCCAGGCCATTGAACAAGGTGTCGCGGAAGGCATGCGCGCCCTGCCCTGTCGCCCAATGGCGGTCAAAGGCGATGATGTTCAGCGTCTGGAACAGTCCGCCGGGCTCGACCAAGACCCGGCCGCTTTGCCCCCGGCACCTATCCGCATCAAGCGGGTCGATGAAGATGTCATCAGGCTGCATATCCTGATGCAGGGCGGCGGTCCGGAGATTCGCGGCAAGACCTATCGGGTTTTCCATCAGCACAAGCTTTCGGTAATCATCGATGAAATCGTTAACTGGGCCAGTGAAGCCGCCGGATTGCTGGGCTGCACTCCCTGCGTCCCGGCCATCGGCATTGGCCGCACCCACTTCGAGGCTGCCTCCCTGATGCTCGAGGCGATGGTGCATGGCCGGTTCGATGTTCAGAGCGAAATTGAACAGGAAATCACCCGGCGCGTCAATCAGACCCGGGTCGGCCCGCTTGGACTCGGCGGCGACATCACGGCATTGGCGACCTTTCTCAAGGTCGGGCCGCAGCGTGCCAGCGGCGTCCGCATCGTCTGCCTGCGCCTCGGCTGCAGCGTCGAACCCCGCACTGCCAGTTGTGTGCTGTAGCCTAGATTGGCCACAAGAAACACAAAAATCCACAAAAATTATAAGTGGTGAAAAACATTAAATTTACCACCCGCTTCGCTAAAACAACAGAGATCGGAGGTCTGAGATCGGAAGTCGGAGGGCGGAGGTCAGAAGTCGGAGGTCAGAAGTCATTAAAAAAACCATTCAACAGAAGTGCGCGAAGAACACAAAGAATATAAAAACATTATATTTACCACCAGCTACGCTAGAGGAAGGCAGAGAAGCAGCAGAGTGGGATGCATTTATATCCTCTTACTTTGTTATCTTCGTTTCCTTCTGTTAAAAATCTTTGTGACTTTTTGTGTTTTTTGTGGCTATAAAGAGTTTCCTCTGCCTTCCTCCCTTGGGACGTTTGCCCGGAGGGCATTACGTCCTGCGGTTCACTCTAGTGAGCG
>PUNB01000091.1 GCA_003552565.1 Lentisphaerota bacterium | reverse complement strand
CCAGCCGCACAACCGGCCTCACCGCGGATAATTTACACTGTATGAATAAAATCGCAAGTGCGCTCGATTCGTAGTCCGTAGTCGTCGCCGTTCTCGTTTTCCGACTGGTTGTTTTCAAGCGTTGCACCTATGACTGACGATTACCTTCACTCCACTTGATTTTGCTTACGGCAGGCTTTCAGGGTATTCCGCAGAAGCATGGCGATGGTCATCGGCCCCACCCCTCCCGGCACCGGGGTGATCCAGGAGGCTTTTTCCGCCGCCTGCTCATAGTCAACATCACCAATCAACCGGTATCCTCGCGGTGATTCGGGATCATCGACTCGATTAATACCGACATCCACAACCACCGCTCCCGGCTTGATCATTTCGCCCTTGACAAACTCCGGCTTGCCCATGGCGGCAATAACAATATCCCCCTGAAGACATAACTCCTTGATGTTCGGGGTGCGGGAATGGCAGACCGTAACCGTGGCGTTGGCTCCCGCGCTCTTCTGCATAAGAAGCGCCATTAAAGGCTTGCCGACTATATTCGAGCGTCCGATGATCACCGCGTGTTTACCCGCCGGGTCAATCCCCGAGCGCTTCAGCAATGTAATCACTCCCCAGGGGGTACAGGGGAAAAAACCATCCTGGTCGCCGATCAGCATTTTTCCGACGTTGAAAGGGTGGAAACAGTCGACATCCTTGGCCGGATCAATCTTCATAATCACCTCTTTCTCGTCTATGTGCGGCGGTGCCGGAGACTGTACAAGAATACCGTTTATCCTCGGGTCCTGATTCAGCTTTTCGATCAGGCTCAGAAGCTCCCCCTGGCTGGTCTCAGCCGGCAATACATGCTTTTCGGAATGCATCCCCAGTTCGAGCGTGCGCTTTTCCTTCATCTTCACATAAACTTGCGAAGCCGGATCTTCCCCCACCAGCACCACCGCCAGCCCCGGCTGCAAACCGTGGCGACTGCGCAATTCCTCCACCTCCCGAGCGGTCTCTTGATTGACCTGAGAAGAGATTTCTTTTCCATCAATTAAATTTGCCATTGTAAACTAGCTCCTTATAAAATGACGCATGGCCGAATTCGCATGAATTAATCAGACTAGCGCCGTAGGGTTAACTGGCATCCCATGGCCCGCCCATCGAACCGCGGGCATACTCCCAATTTTCCATCAATGTTGCTGTATCACCTTATTTTCCCATAATAATCGATATTCAGAAGAACTGCGGCAGAAACTCTTTCTGAGCTTCGATTAAACGTTCGGTTAATTCGGCCGCCTTGTCCTTATCCTGGAGCATCGGCGAAATATACACTGCCTGCGTGGCGAGTTTTCGGTCACCGGTTACCGCGGCCTGAACGGAAAGTTCAATTTCACTGCAAACCCCCTGCATCATCCCGAGCAGAGCCTCTGGCACCGGACCGCTGGTTACCGGTGTGAGCCCGTTGCGATCCGCCACTGCCCAGGTTTCCACCGGAGTATCGGCCGGCAGATTGGTTATCTGCCCCTGATTCAGCATCGTGGCCATAACCCGCGAAACCTTACCGGTATACAATGATTCGGCGACATTTGACAGGCCCTCGGCGGAAATGGTTAATTCCGGCCACTCCGCCCGGCCATTAAGCCGGTCAACGATTTCCTGTCGCTTGCGATTCTTATTCTCCCTCCGAACAGGCAGTACACCTTTGCGACGAATCCGATGCCGGGCAATGACTTCCGGATGATTGAGGTAATAAGGGAAGTTCTCGGCCACGTGCGGAGCACCGCCGACCGGGAAATAACCAAACTGCTGAAAGAGCTCGACTCCGAGTAGATAGTGCAGGGTTTGATCTTCGGCGAACATTGCTTCAATGTCATCATCGGTAGTATTGGTGACGAGTACATCTTGTTTCTCCGCCTCGAATCGTAAATATTTTTCGACGGTTAAATCATCCGGGCGGACGGGCTTTCCGCGTACCGTTAAATCCTTCATCCAGGTACCGTGATTAACTCCAACACTGACCGCCTCCACCTCTTCCTGGGCGCAATCAAAGAAACTGGCCAGAAAACGAACCGTGCCAGCGTAATTATGACATAATCCCGCCACCTTGATCGCCGTCTCCCGGGCGACCACACTGGTCAACTGATTGAGGGGGTTGGTGACATGCACCATCCAGGCATCCGGGCATAACCGCTCCATGCGCCGGGCGATATCAAGAAATACCGGCACGTTGCGCAGAGTACGCGAGGTGCCGCCAGGGCCAACAGTGTCGGCGACGGTATGGTACACTCCAAATTCTTCTGGAATAGTGTAATCCCAGTGCATGGCTTCGACATCGCCGGTGGAAATGGAAACGCAAACCAATGACGCGTCCCGAAGCGCATCATCCAACTCCGCCGCTCTCACCGTCCAGTCAGCCTGACATCTTTTTATGAGAGCTTCACAATACCGGGTCAGCAGTTCAAGCGCTTCCTGGTCAATGTCCACCAGCACCAACTCACTTCCCGCCAGTCCTGAACGCAGAAACAGATCCTGAGCCAGCCGCGGGGTCCACTGGGAACTGCCGCCACCGATGATAACAACTTTATTACGCATAGACACTCCCTTCAATAAATAATACTTTCCATCGTCACACCAATCGGCGCAAAATGACTATAAGATAAGCAAAAAAAACCGCATGACAACCGTTAATGTGACGGATATTTTGCTAGAGGCCAAGTCCACGCAGATACTTATGGAGGGCGGGCAGCCTGTCTGAGCCACACGAAGAGTGGTCAGATCCCCGCGAGCCAAAAGACTACCACAGCCTGCCTGACCGATTGAAGGTGGCCGGAGCTTCCAGCTCCGGAGTGTCAGCAATTTTTTTTAATTAATAATCCCATTCCAGAGTTGTAATCTACCCTGAAACCTGAAACCGCGAGTCTCACATAAGCCCGTCCACCGGTCGCAAGTAATAATTCATAATCTTTAATGCGTAATTCGTAATTTTTAATGTACCGGACTGCGGGACTACGGGACTACAGGACTGCGGGACTGCGGGACTGCGGGACTACAGGACTACGGGACTTGAGGAGGTGAACGTGAACCAGCCCGCCACCAGGCGACGCTTACGGGCGATAGGATAGCACGGCCGGGGACGACCGTATTACCACCGGTTCGCGGAGCATTGGAGGTTTTCCGGCTCGCGGAGCCGCCTGGAGGAAGCCGGTCTCCGGCTTGTATGAAACACAATTCTGAATGTTGAATATTGAATGATGAATTTTGAAGTGGAACTGTCTGGTCTGTCCGAAACTCAACATTCAGAATTCAAAATTCATTATTAGTGTTCCCTGTT
>PUNB01000112.1 GCA_003552565.1 Lentisphaerota bacterium | reverse complement strand
TTTTTTGACTTTGGAATTAGGTTTGTGATCCGCCTGAGGCGGATTCGGGACAAGGTTAACAACGCGAAGTCTCACATAAGCAATCCCGCTATCGGGCACTTTGTCTGACAAAAGGGCGGAATGGGGAAACATTAAGGTTGCGAACTCAAGAGGGAGAAGTTAAGCCGAATTTCTGCAATACCCGCTTCATATTCTCCAGGGAATAGGGTTTCGGCAGGATTTCAATATCCTCCTCAAAATCGAAGTTGTCGAGGATATGCTTTTCATTGAAGCCGCTGGAAATTACTGCCCGCGTTCTGGGATTGATTTTGCGGATTTCTTTCAGTGCTTCACTGCCGTTCATTTCAGGCATGGTTAAATCGAGAATCAGCAGGTTGAATTCTTTCTTGTTCGGTTGCCGGAAGCATTCCACGGCCTCCCTCCCGTTGTCAACAGTAAGCACTCGGCAGCCGAATTGTTCCAGCATTTTTTTGGCCAGTTTTCTTACAGCATCGTCGTCTTCAGCTAGAAGTATGAAAGGTTCTGCTTTTTCCTGGCATTCGGTTTTTTTAACGTTTTTTGCGGGAGTATTATCGTTTTTTGCGGGAATTTTATCGGTTTTGGCGGGTGTTTTTGGGTGTGGGGAGCAAGCCGGCAGAAGGATTTTAAAGGTGGTGCCGTAACCGTGTTCGCTGTATACATGTATGGCTCCCAGATGTTCGCGGACAATGCCGGCCACCGCCGCCAGTCCCAGCCCGCGACCTGTGAATTTGGTGCTGTAGAACGGTTCAAATATTCTTTTTCGGCTCTCAGTATCAATACCGCAGCCGTTATCGGAAACTTCAATCTGTACATATTCTCCGGCCGACAACTGAAAGTGCAGTTCCATCTTTTGCAGGTATTCCGAGGAAAAATAACCGGTGCTGATGACGAGGCTGATTTTTCCTTTTTCTTCACCGGCGGCTTCAGATGCATTGATAACCAGGTTCATTATCACCTGCCTTAGCTGGCTGGGGTCACCGCTGATCAACGGGAGTGAAGCCGGAGTGTCCACTGTCAATGAGACTTTTTTGGAAATCAGAGTGTTTAGAAAATCCCGCATGTGCTGAATTAATTTGCTTATGTCAAGCTCCTGTTTGCTGACAGAGCCTTTGCCGGCGTAAGCCAGCATTTGGCGGCATAAATCAGCGGCGTTGTTTGAAGCATTGATAATTGAGTCAAGTCTGCTGGTGATCTCAGGCGAGATAGCGGCATCTTCCTTTGCCAGTTCGGCATTGCCGAGGATGGCCATCAGGATATTATTGAAATCATGTGCGATTCCGCCAGCCAGCACCCCCAGGCTTTCCAGTCGCTGTACTTGCTGCATCTGTTCGTGTATCCGATTGCTTTCCAGCTCGCTTTGCCGGCGCATTTCAACGTGAGTCAATAAATTGGCCAGAATTTCCAGCACTGAAATTTCCTGCTCGTTCCAGCTTCTTTGTTGTTGAACACTGTCGAATCCGACAAAGCCAATACATTCCTCTTGGCTGAGCATCGGCACATTAAGCATTGCTTTTATCCCCTGGCCTTGCAAAAGAAGGCGCAGTGGTGTGCCTTCACGGAGGTCCTCAATGTTTTCCAGGATGAACGGATGTCCATTTCGCAGGGCTTCAAGCTGTTCTGGTTCGGTATAGTGGCTTATGGGAACATTCTGTAGTTCTTGAAGGTGAGAAGATATCCCTTCCGCGCACCATTCATGTGTATTGTGCATAATTCTGGCGAAAAAATCCAAGCGAAAGATGTAAACGCGGTCAACCTGTGTAAACTCACCGATTCTGGCTAAAGCCTGATTAAACATCGGATCAATTTGATCACATGGGAGGTTGATAAATTCCGAGGCCAGGAAAATCAGCAGTCGCTGCAGCTGATTCTGTTCGTGCAACTTTCTTTCCTGGATTTTACGAGCTGTTATATCTCGATAAATCCAATAGTGTCCGTGTTCTTCTCCGTCCACATGGACAGGCACGTAATCGCGTTCAAATACCCTCCCGTCTTTGAGCTCAAGCTCTTCCTGGGCGACATAGCGGTTTTCCGAGAGCCGTTTCTCGATACCCTCCATAAAACTTTCCGGATCAGGGAATAATTGCTTGGCCGCCTGAGCCGCGTCCCGGCAGTCCATGCCAATCAGCATTTCGGGGGAGGGAATGTTGAACATCCGGCAGAAAGAGGGATTGGCCAGAAGAATTTTGCGTTGCCGACTTTCGTATAACAGGCCTTCACTGAGGGCTTCGATCACGGTTTGGTGTCGAGCCAACAGGCGTTGGTGATTGAAATCGTCTTCTTTTTGGATGTTCATGTTTATTGAAAAGTAAACTGATTTACTTGTAAGTGAATGACAACTGTTATGGTTATCAATTGTGAATGTTTAGTGATGTATGATGAAGGAAAACCTCCCGCCCCCACCAAATCAAGGGATTGTGGAAGGTTCCGAGCTGAATATCTAATGTTTGTGAATGAATAATATATTTACACTTGGAAATAATTTCAATCAACCAATTGCTTTTTTTGTAATCCGTCAGTCATAGGTGCAACATTGGGAAACAACCAGTCGGAAAACGAGAACGGCGACGAGAACGGAGGACGATTCGAGCGACTCGTTGCCCGTTCTCGTCGCCGTTCTCGTCGCCGATCTCGTTCACCGGTGTTTCTACCTCGGGGTATCCGGCGCATCGCGCCGGAGGCGGGGCTTGTGTGAAACACCGCGACTATCTTAAAGCGGCGATCCGCCTAAGGCGGACACGCACTCCAAGGATGCTTCGCATCAGTTCAGGACACCGAGCCGCAGGCTCTTTCGGAGTGCGGTGAGTTCTCACCGCTTTGGTATAGAAGCTTATGTGAAACACGGTTCTTAGTTCGTCGTTCGATGTTCGATGTTTCTGTCCGGGGTATCCGGGGCGCCCCGCGCCGGCGGTCGGGCTAATGTGAAACACGGTTCGTCGTTCATTGTGCTTCGTTCGTCGTTATTAGCGGTTGACAAGGACGAATGCCTCAATCGTCTGTCACAGTAATATTGTCGCTAGTCGCTAGTCGCTAGTCGAAAAGGATGCCACGAAGTGGGAGGAAATTACAGGGATTGGCGTGTACGAGTAAGTGTACGAGTAAGTGAATTGCTTTGCACCTGCCCATACTCGTACACTCTGATCATGCTGTTGTCGTGTACACTGGACTGACGGAGTTTTCGACTTCGTGCGTTTGCTGCTGTTAATCCGTCGCTAGTCGAAAAGGACGGGAAGTAGTGTGGGGGACAAAGTGTGGAGGGACGAAGTGTGGGGGACAAAGTGTGGAGGGACGAAG
>PUNB01000160.1 GCA_003552565.1 Lentisphaerota bacterium | reverse complement strand
CTGACACACTTGCAAAAATTCCATAACGGCAGCGATGTGAAAACAGCTTTCCGGCCAAGTGGTCAGGCAGGCTGCGGCCGCTCCATTTTTTTTGTGCCTTTTTGTGTCATGACCACTTTCGGATTTATTTCCGAGCATGTATTCATAACTACATTGGACAAGAGGCCAGATAAATTTTTTGTGGCTATTAAAAAACGAAGCCCCACAAAAGCAATCAGCCAGATCACTGCCGCTCCATATAAACTCTTACCATAATTCCTTTTCAGCTCATTTGCGAATTTTTTAACTGATTGTCGTTTGGCGCATTGCGGAAAGGCAAAAATTTGTTTATATTACTGTACCCACAAATTCTGCTGAAGAGGTTAATAAAAAGAGAGAAAACAAATGGCAGTTCTGTTTTTAGATTTTGACGGTGTGGTGCTTGACAGCGCCGGCGAAACAGCCATCACCGCCTGGCGCGGCGGTCAAGAGTTATGGCCGCGGGAATGGTCGGGCGATATGCCCCCCCAGTGGCTGATTGAATCATTTCGTTCCCTGCGGCCTTTGCTGCACACCGGTTACGAGGCTTTCGGCCTGTTGCGATTGGCCTGGCTGGCCGGTGAGCGGCAGGCGGCCCGTTTGGAACCGTCAGAAGAAAATCGGCGACGAGCCTCTGAATTGCTGACCGAGACCGGGGTAGACCGGGAAAGACTGGTTGAGCTTTTCGGCTCCACAAGAGACCATTGGCTGCGGACCGATTTTCAAGGCTGGCTGCAGGCCAACCGATTTTATCCAGGGGTCGCGGAAATGTTGAAACAACGACTGCGGCAGTCGCGTCCGCAAGTTTATATTCTGACCACTAAACAGGAGCGTTTTGTTTTTGCCTTGGCCGAACATGCGGGATTTAAACTGGAGCGGCAGAATGTTTTCGGCCTGGATACGGGACGTTCAAAGAAAAGTCACCTGCTGGAACTTGTTCAAAAACACAAAGACACCGGCGAAGAATTATGCTTCATTGAAGACCGCCTGCCCACGCTCGAGGAAATGACGGAGGAACCGCGCCTGAACGATTTGCGGCTCCGTCTGGCGGACTGGGGATATGTCACCCCGGATGATGTCGCCAAGGTGTCTCGAATCCCGCGAATCTCCTCCTTGTCACTGGATGAGTTTCTATCACTCTTGGATGGCGGGGATTAACTAGACCCCGTCCGGAAAGGTATCTCCGGAGACTTAAAGTTCATACGCCCCCGCCGGGCTTGTCCCGGCGGAGCGAAAGATTGCAAATAAAAGAATGTTTAACTTTTTTTCCGCGGCATGACGGCTCGCCGCCATGCCGCGGAAATGAGGGGATGTCTGCAAATTTCTGGAACCCAATCTGCTGCTCCGCCGGGACAAGCCCGGCGGGGGCATAACCCCCTTTACGGACGGGGTCTAACTAAACCAGGTTGTTTCTGTACCAGTCGATGGCCTGGTTCAAGCCTTCCGCAAAGAATATCCGGGGCTGGTAACCAATTTTCTCATGCGCTTTTTGCAAGTCCGCCAAGGTGTGTTTTATGTCGCCGGGGCGCGGGTCGGTGTAAATGGGTTTTATCGGTTTCCCGAGCAGTTCCTGCAGCTGACGCAATATCTGATTCAGGGAAGTGGACTCGCCGCAGGCGATATTGATCGGGGAGCCGTCACAGTTTTCGCTGGCGGTATGTAAAGCCAGCCAATTAGCCTGGCAGACGTTTTCAATGTGGCAGAAATCCCGGCTTTGCTCGCCGTCACCATAAACTTTCGGCTGCCGTCCTTGCAGAATGGCGGAGACAAAACTGGGAATGACGGCGGCATAGGGGCTGTCTGGATCCTGGCGCGGGCCGAAGACATTGAAATAGCGCAGGCTCACTGGTTCCAGGCCGTAAGCCGCGCAATATGCCTGCATGTAGGCTTCGGCGGCCACTTTGCTGGCGGCGTAAGGACTGATCGGGCGAGGGGGCATGTCTTCACGCTTCGGTGTTTCCGACTGTTTACCGTAAGCGCTGGAGGAGGCGGCGAAAACAATTCTTTTAACTCCTGTTTCCCGCATGGCTTCCAGCAGATTGAGAGTGCCGTTGACATTCGCCTGATGTGAATTGATCGGGTCCGCCACACTGCGCGGCACGGAACCGAGTGCGCCTTGGTGGCTGACGGCTTCGACTCCCCGCATGGCTTTGAGCACCGATTCCTGGTCGCACAGATCTCCTTCAATCAGTTTGATATCATTGATGACTTCGGTGAGATTCTCTCGTTTGCCGGTGGAGAAATTATCCAATACCGTGACTTGCTGATTTTGTTTCAGGAAGAATCGAACCAGATTGGAGCCGATGAAACCGGCGCCGCCGGTGACTAGAATTTTCATGTTCGCGGGCCTTTGATTTTAATGTTTGAAACTAAGTTGTCTGTTTGTCGGGTCGAAAAAATGTTCCCATCTGCGTCTATCTGCGGTTAATTTTTTTTGAACCACTAATTCACACTAATCTACACTAATAATTGCTGAATAAATTCGGCTTGTGAATTATCACTGGATCAGTGAGGATAAGTGAAGATCAGTGGTTAAAATATCTTCGCGTTCTTGTGTAAAAATTTAGTTTCATACAAGCCCGGCCGCCGGCGCGGTGCGCCGGATACCCTGAGGGTGAGACTTGTTGAATGGTTTCTGGTGTCAGGTTTCGGGTTTCAGAGAAGTCTGACCTGACACCTTAACACTGAAACCTGAAACCACGAAGTCTCACATAAGCCCGACCGCCGGCGCGATGCGCCCCTGATACCCCGAGGGAGAGACTTGGTTACGGGCAATACATCTGGAGCGCCCGCAGCCTGCCTGACCACTCTTCGTGTGGCTCAGGCTGGCTGCTCGCCCTCCATGATATGGCCGCGGGGACCTGACACACTTGCAAAAATTCCATAACGGCAGCGAGGTGAAATCAGATTTCCGGCCAAGTGGTCAGGCAGACTGCGGCAGCACCATTTTTTGTGTTTTTTGTGGCGATTAAAACCCGATGTCTCAGACAACAGCCACTAATATACTTCCCATATCATTAGTATCAAGAATCATTTTTCATGTTTACGACTTGCGGATTACTCGTTTACCGTTATAGTCATGTTTCTCGTTTTCCCTGAGGTGCGATTCTTATTTTGGTACTGTCAAGTACAACATGAAAATTAAATGACAACATATATTAGCATTGGCGCCTCCCTTGTCTCGCACCTGTTTCCAAAAAAATGGGATTTGAATTGTGACGAAAGAAAGATTCAGCTATGGAAATCGATAAGATGACCGCCAAACTTGCCAGTGTCTGGAAACGAGAAGAAGATGAAGAGCACATGGAATGAGGTGCGAGACAAGGTGCGAGACAAGGTGCGAGACAAGGAAGCCAGCACATAAATATAAGTATTATTGCAGGGAGACTCGCCGCATAGTCAGAAACAACTGATAACAAGAGCGTTGTAAAAAAGAAAGCCGTCGCTTTCTTGACACAACCATCACTTTTTAAGGGAGATGACAAGATGAAAAGCCTTGATGAATTACGAAAAATCCGTGAGGAAGTCAAGAAAAGCATGGAAATGCGAGAAGGGGGGAAGCGCGGGAAAGTGGTCGTCTGCATGGGCACTTGCGGTATTGCCGCCGGGGCGCGGGAAACCATGAACGCGTTCATGAAGGCTTTTGAGGATAAAGGTGTTTCCGACGTGGCGCTGACGGCTGCCGGCTGCGCGGGCTATTGTGAGCGGGAGCCCCTGGTCGAGGTTGAATTGGAGGGAGAGGAGCCGGTGCGCTACGGTAAGGTCGATCCGGCTTTGGCCGAGAAAATTGTGGGACAGCATATTATCAACGGCCAGCGGGTCGAGGAAGCGATATTCAGCTGAGTACGGGCACGGGCGGGCCGTCCTAGAGCCTATGCGAAAAGGTATATGGCGTGTTGCTGAGTTCAACTTTGTCCCGAACCAAATTCCATTTCGGATGAAAACATTAAAACCAATCGGATTTCGGTTCGGGACAAGGTTCGGGACAAGGTTTTCAGCAGCACAAAATTAGGCCTCAAACCCTTTTCGCATACCCTCTTCCTAGCCTGATTAATTCACAAAACAAGTTTGACATCTGACGCAAAAGAAGATTTTCCAGAAGGAAACAAAGAAAACGAAGTTTTCAATCCCCGAAATTTTCCTTCCTTTTGTTGTCTTCGTTAACTTCTGTTCAAAACAAAAAAATGCTTGGCCGAGTTCGCATGAGTTAATCAGGCTATCTTGAGGCTATCCGAAAAGGGGGCGTATGAACTTTAAGTACCCGGAGATACCTTTAACTAGATCCTCCGCGAAAAGGGTAAAGGGTTCGGAAACGAGGTTAAGGCGAAAGGTTAGGGCCAAAGATTAAGGGGCGCACCCGTTTTCCCCTAATCTTTCATCATAATCTTTCGCCCTAATCCATATCGGCCGTGGAACGCACAGCCGCTTTCGAGCTTGTGTGCTCCACAAAACCCTTTTCGCATAACCTCTAACTAGGGAGTGAAAAATAATGTCCAATAGCGCTGTTGATCAGGAAGTCGAATGCGGTAATGTCTTGTTCACTGAACTGGAAGAATTTATCCGGCAGCAGCCGAAAAGCCGTGATTCTCTGATCCCCGTGCTTCATAAAGCGCAGGATTTATTCGGTTTTCTGCCTGTGGACGTGCAGGAGTTTATCGCCCGCCGAATGGATATTCCCGTCAGCGAGGTTTACGGGGTAGTCTCTTTTTATCACTATTTCACTATGCAGCCGCGGGGGCGACACACCATTAATGTCTGCCTCGGCACCGCTTGTTATGTCCGGGGCGCCAAGAAAGTCATTGAAGCGTTGACCGAGGAACTGGGGATTAAGGTTGGCGAGACGACCGAGGATCGTCGCTTTTCTCTCAGCTCCCAGCGTTGCTTCGGCGCCTGCGGGCTGGCTCCAGTCGTAATGATTAACGAAGATGTTCACGGCCGAGTGTCGGCGAAGAAAATCGCCTCGCTTCTGGCTCAATACGAATAGGAATTAAACATGCAAAACACCAGAGCGCAAATCCTGCTGTGCGCCGGCGGCTCCTGCATTTCATCCGGTGCCGAGAGTCTTCGTTCCGCCTTTGAGAAGGAATTGTCCAGGTTCCAGCTGGATCAGGAAATCGGCATTGTCAACACCGGCTGCATGGGGATGTGTGAAATCGGTCCGATAGCCGTGATATACCCAGAGGGGATTTTTTATCAGCAGGTGAAGCCGGAGGACGCGGCCGAGATTGTCGAGGAACATCTGCTCAAAGGCCGAGTGGTGGAGCGGCTGTTCTATAAAAAACCTGGCACGGATGAACTGGTGCAGACCATCAGTGAAATTGATTTTTTCAAGCTGCAGCAGAAGATAGCTCTGCGCAATTGCGGTAATATTAATCCCGAGGAAATCCGCGAGTATATCGCCGCCTCCGGTTACGAAGCTTTGGGGCGGGCGTTGACCGAGATGACTCCCGAGGAAGTCCTGGAAGAAGTTAAGAAATCCGGCTTGCGCGGTCGCGGCGGCGCCGGATTTCCGACTGGATTGAAATGGTCTTTCAGCGCCCGGGAAGAAGCGGATGCCAAATACGTTGTCTGCAACGCCGACGAAGGGGACCCGGGAGCGTTTATGGACCGCAGTATTCTCGAGGGCGATCCGCACAGCGTGGTGGAAGCCATGGCGATCTGCGGTTACGCCATCGGCGCCGGCCAGGGTTATATTTATGTGCGCGCCGAATATCCCCTGGCCATAAAACGTCTGCGGAGAGCCATTGAACAAGCGGAGGAGATGGGACTGCTGGGCGAGAACATATTCGGCTCCGGCTTTAATTTCAAGCTGGAAATCCGTATGGGCGCCGGCGCCTTCGTCTGCGGTGAAGAGACGGCTTTAATGCACTCAATTGAAGGCAAACGCGGAGAACCGCGTCCGAAGCCGCCCTTCCCGGCTCAGAAAGGCTTGTTTAACCGGCCGACGGTGCTGAACAATGTCGAGACCTTCGCCAATGTGCCTTTTATTATCACTCACGGGGGTGAGGAATTCGCCAAGCTGGGAACGGAGAAAAGCAATGGCACTAAAGTGTTCGCTCTCGCCGGTGATGTCAACAACTCCGGCCTGGTGGAGGTGCCGATGGGAATAACTCTCGGGTCTGTGGTCTATGATATCGGCGGCGGCATTCCCAATAACCGTCCTTTCAAGGCCGTGCAGATCGGCGGCCCCTCCGGCGGCTGTATTCCGAAAGAATATTTGAACACGGCGATCACCTATGAATCGCTGCCGGAGCTGGGAGCGATAATGGGCTCCGGCGGCTTGATAGTTATCAACGAAGATACCTGCATGGTGGATTTGGCGCGTTACTTCCTCGAGTTTATAACCGAAGAATCATGCGGGAAATGCACACCTTGCCGAATCGGCACCCGGATCATGCTGGACCTGGTCACCCGGATCTGTCGCGGGGAAGGAACGCTGGACGATCTGGCGCGGCTTGAGGAGCTGGCGCCGCAGATTGCCCAGACTTCTCTCTGCGGACTGGGTCAGACCGCTCCGAACCCGGTGCTTTCCACTTTGCGTTATTTCCGCCATGAGTATCTGGAGCATATTCAGGACAAACACTGTCAGGCGGCGGTTTGCGCGTCCATGGTCTGGGCGCCGTGCACGAACGCCTGTCCCGCCTCCGTCAATGTCCCGGCATATCTGGCTTATGTCGCCGAAGGACGTTATGATGACGCCTTGCGGGTGCACCTGCAAAGCAATCCGCTGCCGGCCGTGTGCGGTCGGGTGTGTCCGCAGTGGTGTATTAAAAAGTGCCGCCGCAACGATCTGGAAGGGCCGCTGGCGGTGCGGCTGGTGAAGCGGTTTATGGCGGACAAGAATCGCACTTACACTGAGCTGTATCCTCAGAAAGAAGATGACAAGGGCAAGAAAGTCGGTATTATCGGTTCCGGGCCGGCCGGTTTGACCGCCGCTTATTTCCTGGCTTTAATGGGCTATGAAACGGTGATTTTCGAGCGTCAGCCGGAAGCTGGCGGCATGCTGCGATACGCCATTCCCGATTACCGGCTGCCCCGGGAATATGTTGATAAAGAAATCGACGGCCTGCGTCAGCTGGGGGTGGAGATTCGCGTCAATACGGAAATCGGTCGGGATCTCACTCTCGACCAGTTGCGGCAGGAAGGATTTGACGCCTTCTTCATCGCCTCCGGGTCGGGTAAAGAAATCAAACCGCCGATAGAGGGAGTCGATCTGCCCGGAGTTTACACCGGGATTGATTTCCTGGAAAGAGCGGCCAAGGGCGAAGAGCTGGATATCGGCAAGGAGGTTGTCGTGGTCGGCGGCGGCGACAGCGCCATAGACGCGTCGCGTATCGCCCGTCGCCTGGGCGCCGAGAACGTGACCATCCTGTACCGTCGCACTCGCAGTGAAATGCCGACTAACCCGATTGAGATTGCGGAAGCCGAAACGGAAGGTAATAAAGTTGAATTTCTGGCCAATATCAGCGAAATCAGGCAGGCTGGAGACCGGCTGGAGATAGACATTCAGAGAATGCGTTTGGGACCTTTTGACAAGTCCGGCAGAAGACGTCCGGAACCGATCCCTGACGGCGGTGAAACGCGGCAGGTGGATAATGTTATTATCGCCATCGGCCAGCGGGCTGATGCTGAGCAGATAGCCGCCGGCGTGGAAGGATTGGAAGTCGACCGCTGGGGCGGTATCGCGGCGGACTTGAAAACGGCCTGCACCGGCAATCCGCATGTTTTCGCCGGCGGCGACCTGGTCACCGGCGCCGCCACGGTGGTTGACGCCATCGAGGCCGGGCAGAAAGGCGCCCGGGCGATTGATCAGACCTTCTTCCCGGATTCCGGAAAAACCTATATCTGGGAAAAACAAACACTGCCGGAGGTGGAAGCGGATGTCGATAAGGAGGTCGGGGAGGAACCGCCGGTCTCCATGCCGCTGCTGCCGCCGGAAGAACGCTTTATTTCCGTGGAGGTGGAGCGAACCATCGATGATGAACAGGCCCGTTGTGAAGCCCGCAGATGTTTGCGGTGCGATTACAAAGAGTGATTTGCGAGAGGAACGGTTGACATGGATATCCAAAAGCTCGTTGAACAGCACGGTAACAGTCGCGTGAATTTATTAAGCATACTGCATGATCTCCAGAATCAATCGGAGGACAACTGTCTGTATATGCAGTCGATTGAGGAGCTTTCGGAAATAATGGATATTCCGGTGGCGGAGATTGTCAGCACCGCTTCGTTTTATACAATGTTCAGTCTGAAGCCGCGGGGGAGGCACCTGATCAGACTGTGCATCAGCCCCCCTTGTTATGTGATGGGCGAGGAAAATATTTTGGAGGCGATTCAGGAAAAACTGGGCATTGGGCTCGGGGAAACCACCGAGGATAAAATGTTCACCTTGGAAGGCAGCAGCTGTCTGGGCGCCTGCGGAGTGGCGCCGGTATGTTCTATTGATGATGAGTTTTACGGTAATTTAACCCGGGAAAAAATACATCGTATTCTGGATCAGGTGGCGGCCGAAGAAGGGGCCGTGTCTGAACGTAATTGAAAGTTCGGCCCCGGTTGATTTTGGAGATATGATTATGGCACAGCCGAGAATGTATGTGATGATACCGATTGACGCGGATACGGCGCTGATCGGCGGACGCGAAGTTAAAAGCCGGTTCTCCAGTGAGATCGCCCGGCACGGTTTGTCGGACGAAGTGGCTGTCATGGAGACTGGTTCCTTTGGTCCTTCCAATCAGGGAGTTCTGGCGGCGGTGCAGCCGGATGGAGTGGTTTACGGCAATTTGACCCCGGAAAAAGCGGCGGAGATCGTCCGTGAACATTTGGTCAAAGGGCGTGTGTGCGGGCGTTTTTTCCTGCCGGGTGAATATCCTCCGACGGTCAAGGAAGCCATGCAGGAAAGGCCGCGCGGGGAGGCCGGCAGAATAGTCCTGGATAATTGCGGCCGCATCAATCCGGAAAGCATCGAAGAATATATCGCCGCCGACGGTTATGAAGCTCTCGGCAGAGCTGTGAGCGAAATGACCCCTGAGCAGGTGCTTGAAGAAGTCAAACAGTCGGGTCTGCGGGGGCGCGGCGGCGCCGGTTTCCCGACCGGAGTCAAGTGGGGGTTCTGCGCTCCCTGTAAGGCGGAGCGGAAATTTGTTATCTGCAACGCCGATGAAGGGGAGCCCGGCACTTTCAAAGATCGCTTGATTATGGAAGGCGATCCTCACAAGGTGATTGAGGGCATGGCTCTCTGCGCCTACGCCATCAGCGCCAGTGAAGGATTCGTTTACATCCGTGGAGAATATAAGCTGTCCATCAGCCGCATGCGGCAGGCCATAGATGAAGCGCGGCGGCTCGGACTGCTGGGAAAAAATATCTTTGGAAGCGATTTTAATTTTGACCTGGAGATAAAAATCGGCGCCGGCGCTTATATATGCGGTGAAGAAACCGCGTTGCTGGAGTCGATGGAGGGCAAGCGCGGGGTGCCGCGCATGAAGCCGCCGTTCCCGGCGGAAAAAGGCTATCTAGGTTATCCCACCAATGTCAATAATGTCGAGACTCTGGCGGCGGTGCCGGCGATCATTCGTTGTGGAGCGGCCTGGTTCAAGGGAATGGGTACCGAGTCAACCCCGGGCACCAAAGTTTACACGATTATCGGTCATGTCCAGAGGCCGGGACTGATCGAAGTTTCCGCCGGCGTCACTCTGCGGGAGATCATTAATGAATACGCCGATGGAATGTCGGAAGGAAAATTCAAGATGGCGCAGCTGGGGGGAACCGCCGGCGATGTGCTGGGCACCGAAATGCTGGATGTCCCTATGGATTATGACGCCATGCAGAAGGTCGGGCACGTGCTCGGTTCCGGCGCCATTCTGATTATGAATCAGTCGGTCGGCATCGGCGAGTTTCTGGACTGCTGTATGCAGTTTTTCCTGCATGAATCCTGCGGCAACTGCAACCCCTGTCGAAATGGCTTGAAAGTGCTCAAAGATATTACCGGCAGGTTCAAACAGGGTAAGGCTTACGCGGGGGATATTGAATTGATGGAGGAGGTTTCGATGACCATGAAATCGGCGGCATTTTGCCCGCTGGGGCAGTCTCCGGCGGCGCCGTTGATGTCGGCTCTGCGGTATTTCCGACCCGAACTGGAAGCGGCGATTGATCCGACCATGGAGCGGCCCCGCACCCAGCGGGTGCGGCTTGAGCTGGCCGAACTGATGGTGTAGCCTTCCGCAAGTCCCTCCAGCGGGTTGGCCAGACGCCTTGAGCTGGATACTTCGAGGGGGAGACTTGTTGAATGGTTTCTGGTGTCAGGTTTCGGGTTTCAGACACCTGAACACTGAAACCTGAAACCACGAAGTCTCACATAAGTTTTACGAAAAACCAAGGAGATATAGAAGATGGCGATCAATCTGACAATTGACAATCAGCCGGTGTCCGTGGAAGCCGGTTCCACTGTGCTGGAGGCGGCGCGGGAAAGCGGGGTGATTATCCCGACTCTCTGTCATATGGACGGAGTCTCCAGCCCCGGTTCCTGTCGAGTCTGCCTGGTGGAGATTGAAGGTGCCCGGACGCTGCAGCCGGCCTGTGTTACCGAGGCGGCCGATGGCATGAAGGTGAAAACCAACTCCAAGCAGGCCCGTAAAGCCCGAAAGTTGTCAGTGGAGCTGATGCTGGCTAATCATCCCTGGGATTGCAACGCCTGCGTTCGCAACCAGGATTGCGAATTGCAGAGCCTGGCCCAATCCATGGGTATAGAAGAGGTTCGCTTCCCTTACGCCAAAGAAACGAATCCGGCTGATAAATCGACTCCCGCATTGGTGCGGGACATGGACAAGTGCATCCTTTGCCGCCGCTGTATCGGTGTTTGTCAGGACGTTCAGGGGGTGGGCACCTTGGCTCCGCGCAGTCGCGGATTCGAGACGACGGTCGGTGTCGGCGCCGGCGATTACCTGGAGGAAGCGATCTGTGTGCAGTGCGGCCAATGTTCGGCGGTGTGTCCAGTAGGAGCGATTTATGAACAGGAATCCATTGACCAGGTTTGGGAAGCGCTTGATGATCCGGAAAAGCACGTGGTTGTGCAGACGGCGCCGGCCATCCGGGCCGCTCTTGGGGAATGCTTTGATTTGGAGCCGGGAACCAGAGTCACCGGCAGAATGGTTACGGCTCTGCGCCGGCTCGGTTTTGATAAAGTGTTCGACACCAATTTTACCGCTGACCTGACTATTATCGAGGAAGGACATGAGTTTCTGACCCGGCTGAAAAAGGCACTGGTGGACCAGGATCAAAGCGTCAAGCTGCCGATGTTCACCAGCTGTTCTCCCGGATGGATCAATTATATGGAATATTTCTATCCGCAGCTTCTGGACAACCTTTCCTCCTGCAAATCTCCGCAGCAGATGTTCGGTGCCCTGGCCAAGACCTACTACGCCCAGCAGCAGGGTGTGGAGGCCAAGGATGTGGTGGTGGTCTCTATCATGCCCTGCACAGCTAAGAAATACGAGGCAGGCAGGGAGGAAATGAACGACTCCGGCTATCAGGATGTCGATTATGTCCTGACCACTCGTGAGCTGGGACGAATGATCAACCAGGCGGGTATTGACTTTGTCAATCTGCCCGACAGTGAACAGGACTCACCTCTCGGCATCTCCTCCGGCGCCGCCGATATCTTCGCCAATACCGGCGGGGTAATGGAAGCCGCCTTGAGAACTGTTTACGAAGTGGTGACCGGTCGTCCGCTGCCGATGGACAAACTGCATGTCACGCCGATTCACGGCCTGGAAGGGCTGAAAGAAGCGGTATTGCCTTTGGAAAATTGTCTGGAGGAGTGGAGCTTCCTGGAAGGCGTCGAAGCGAAAGTGGCGGTGGCGCACGGTTTGGACAACGCCCGCAAAGTCTGTGACATGGTGGCTTCCGGGGAGGCGGAATATCATTTTATCGAGATCATGTGCTGTCCGGGCGGCTGCATTGGCGGCGGCGGCCAGCCGCGTCTGACCACAGATGAAGTGCGTAAAGCCAGGATCGGAGCGATTTACACCGAGGATGAAGGCCGGCCAGTGCGGAAGTCGCACGAAAATCCGGCGGTGACCCAGATTTATAAGGACTTCCTGGGTGAGCCTTTAGGCCATAAATCACATGAACTGCTGCACACTCATTACCGGCCGAAAGGCGAAACCCCCGCGGAAACGAAGGGGTAGTGGGGCGGCTCGACACGCTGTCCGTTCAGCGCAGCGAAGACACCGGCTTTTTGCAGGCTAGATTCGTGGTTTCAGGTTTCAGTGTTCAGGTGTCAGGAAAACTTCTCCGAAACCTGACACCAGAAATCATTTAATAAGTCTCACCCTCATGGTATCGGCGCATCGCGCCGGCGGTCGGGGCTTATGTGAAACTCCGGCCTGCTAAGCGGTCGACGATAACGGCGACGATAACGGATGACGAGTCTCATAATCGTTCACCTTTCTCGCATGTCGAGCCGTAGCTGACGAAGGCTGATAGCAGATCTCGTTCACCGGTGTTTTTGTCCGGAGGTATCCGGTGCCTTGCACTCGGCGGCGGGGCTTGTATTAAACTAAAGTTACGAAACAGGACAAGATATTTTAACCACTGATCTTCGCTTATCCTCACTAATCCGGTATCAATTCATAAGTCGTATTCATCTCTTTTTGCGATTATTAGTGTAGATTAGTGTGTATTAGTGGTTAAAAAAGCAATCGATCCTGTTTGAAGAAAAGCGTAAAAATAAGGAAAGTCAAGATGGGTGAATTAGTAAGCAAACCGGAATATGAAAAAATGATTGCCGCCACCCGCGACCAGCGGATGCAATGGTGGCGGGAGGCAAGATTCGGAATGTTCGTTCATTACGGACTTTACTCGCAGCTGGCCCGCCACGAATGGGCCATGGCGGTGGAAAATTTTGAAATAGATGAGTACGAAAAACTGGCGGACAATTTCAGCCCGAAGCCCGGCGCCCCCAGGGAATGGGCGGAACTGGCGGCCAAAGCTGGTATGAAATACATGGTTATGACCACCCGGCACCATGAAGGATTCAGTCTCTGGGATTCCAAAGCCAACCCCTACAACAGTGTCAATTACGGTCCCAAGAGGGATCTGGTGCGGGAGTTTGTGGAAGCGTGCCGCGAGTTCGATTTGAAAATCGGGTTTTATTCTTCTTTGATGGATTGGCATCACCCCGACAGCTGGAGATGCGCTTTCGACCGTAAAGCCCAGGAGAGATTCACCACTTATATTCGCGACTTGAATTATGAACTGATGACTCAATACGGCAAGATCGATATACTGTGGTACGATGTGCCGAGGCCGTTTGAATCCTGGGAAGGCTGGCACTCACTGGAATTGAATCAGATGGTCAGAGAGCTGCAGCCGCATATTATAATCAATAATCGCAGTATTCTGGATGAGGATTTCGGCACGCCTGAGGGCAGTATTATCGCTCAGGACCGGGACTGGGAAGCTTGCATGACTTTCAACGACATCAGCTGGGGTTATCTGGATTCCGAACAGGCGGCGCCTTACAGTTACAATGCTCAGCGCATCATCCGCATGCTCAACACAGCCACCTTCGGCGGCGGCAACCTGCTGTTGAACATCGGGCCGACACCGGACGGTTCGGTACCCGAAGAGGCGGTTGAACCTCTCACCACCGTCGGCAAATGGCTGCAAGAAAATGGCAAAGCTGTTTACGGGCGTAAGTTTAAAGCGCATCATTATAACCGCCCCAGCGGCATCTGCGGTGTTTCCGCTGATGATCAACGGCTTTATCTCTGGAACTGGATCTGGCCCGACGGCGGGGAACTTCCGGTCGGCGGTTTCCTGACTCCTCTGCGCCAGGCCCGGCTGCTTAATGATAACAGTAATATTGAATTTGAACAAAAGGGACATCGGATAATCCTTAAGAATCTGCCCGCAAAGTCACCGGATAAAACCGCCGGGATCGCCGTAATCGAGCTTGATTTCGGAAAGCCGCCGGAGTATCGAGGGGCCAGTTATTATCCGCAATTAAAAAAGGGCGAAGCTGTTTCTCGCGAGTTGTCTGAGTAAAAGAGATTAGTATTCACTGTTTCTTCCTCCGGGTATATGGCCTATCGCACTGAATACCCCGGGGGAGAGACTTGATGAATGATTTCTGGTGTCAGGTTTCGGGTTCCCTGACACCTGAACACTGAAACCTGAAACCATGTAGTCTCATACAAGCCTGACCGCCGGCGCGATGCGCCTGATACCCCAAGGGAGAGACTTGTTGAATGGTTTCTGGTGTCAGGTTTCGGATTTCAGTGAAGTCTCCCTGACACCTGAACACTGAAACCTGAAACCACGAAGTCTCACATAAGCTTCGGCCGCCGCCGCAAAGCGCCTGATACCCTGAGGGAGAGACTTGTTACGGCATATGAAACCTTGTCTCGCACCTTGTCTAGTGTTTTTTGACTTTGGAATCAGGTTCGTGATCCGCCTGAGGCGGATTCGGGACAAGGTTAACAATGCGAAGTCTCACATAAGCCCGGCCGGCGGCGCAAGGCGGCATACCCCGAGGGTGAGACTTAGAGGGTGTTACATGGCCGATTAAGGCGAAAGATCAGGGCAAAAGATTAAGGGGCGCACCCGTCTTTTCCTAATCTTTCCTCTTAAT